>DAIDJX010000001.1 GCA_027451165.1 Prolixibacteraceae bacterium
GACCAAAAACAGAAGGAAGCCACCAGAAATCCGGCGGAATAAACTGTGAAACATACGACCCCAGAAGGGTTACAGAGGCCAGTACATTAATGATCAGTACTATATTTTTAAGGTTCCACTTCAAATGCAAAACAGGTTATACTATTGCCTGGCGCAATTTAGCAAATAAAGGAATTGTTGTTTCCTTCGATCTCAGGGAGATATGAACAATCCCTGTTCAATTGTCACGCTTTTTTGAATAGCCCTGACCATCCTTTCTTTCCCCTGCAGATCCCTGCGGATTTCAATGGCTGAAAATTCAAGTTCTTCCAAAAGGCTGGCGACAGCGTTTCCGAATTGTTCATTGATTTCGAAATAAAGTCTTCCCTCCGGCTTAAGCCAAAGCCGGGCAAAAACAGCAATCCGGCGGTAAAAGAGGAGGGGATCCTCATCAGGCACAAAGAGCGCCAGATGAGGTTCGAAATCCAGGACATTCCGCTTCATTAATTTTTTTTCGCCCTCTGTCACATAAGGGGGATTGCTGATGATCAGATCAGCATGACTCCATCCTGTATACGTTTCCCAACTGAGTACATTCCTGTTTTCAAAAGTCACCTCCAGCTGATTAAAGGCAGCATTTTGCCTGGCGGTTTCCAACGCACCGGGGGAAAGATCAATCCCTGATACATTGGACATCGGAAAGGCTTTCTTTATAGCCAGGGCAATGCACCCGCTGCCGGTGCATAAATCATAAACAGAACAGGGAGAAGTAACCTGTTCCGAAATAATCCAATGTACCAATTCTTCGGTTTCAGGCCTGGGGATCAACACCTGGGGATTTACCTGCAGGGAAAGTCCGTAAAACGCTGCACTCCCGAGTACATACTGGACAGGTTCGAGGTTTTTCAGCCTCAGTACCATTTCCTGCACGCGCTGACGTTCCCCGGGATCCAGGTTTTCTTCCTGCCGGAGGTATACATCAGTCAGGGTGTATCCGCGTATCGCCATGAAAATTTGTTTGATTATTTCACGGATCTCCCCCTCCGAATGGGAGGAACTCAATTCCCTGCGGATATATTGAATTGTCGCCTGCATTCTATATTTTTACAAAGTTACTTTTTTCCATGGCATGACCAGCTCTGAGAAATATATGCAACGATGCCTGCTTCTGGCCAGAGGGGGTGAAGGGAGTGTTTCCCCCAATCCACTGGTGGGTTGCGTGATCGTCAGGGAGGACAGGATCATCGGCGAAGGTTTCCACCGGTTATTCGGAGGGCCCCATGCTGAGGTTTATGCCATTGAATCCGTAAAAAATAAAGAATTGTTAGCCGGCAGCACCCTGTATGTTAATCTCGAACCCTGTGCCCATTACGGAAAAACTCCGCCTTGCTCGGAATTGATCATCAGAAGCCGCATTCCACGGGTAGTTGTGGGGATGGTTGACCCATTTCCGGCAGTCGCCGGCAAAGGAGTAGACATGCTGCGGCTTTCAGGAGTTGAAGTGAAGACTGGTATGCTGGAGAAAGAATGCCAGGAGCTGAACAGGAGATTTGTCACTTTCATACGGAAGAAACGACCCTACATTATTCTGAAATGGGCCATGACCGCCGACGGATTTATGGATGCCGGGGGAAACAATAAAGTGCAGGGAGTACCTGTCAGAATTTCCGGCCCGCTGGCCCATGTCCTGGTACATCGCCAGAGAACTACTGAAGACGCCATCCTGGTCGGCACCCGTACAGCCCTGAACGATAACCCGGAACTGACAGCCAGGGAATGGAGCGGAAAAAACCCGGTACGGATAGTCATTGACCGTACACTCCAACTGCCCCCTACCCTCCGGCTTTTCGACGGAAACCACAAAACCATTGTTTTCAATGAAGTGAAAACCCACCAGGCAGGTAACATTCAGTGGGAAAAGATCAATACAGAATCCGATTTTACAGATCAGGTTATCCATAAATTACCGGAATGGAACATTCAGTCGCTGGTGGTGGAAGGAGGTGCTCGTACCCTTCAAAAATTCATTGAGCGCAACCTGTGGGATGAAGCCCACATCTACACCGGTAACTCCTGGTTCTTCACCGGACTTAAAGCGCCCTGGATTTCAGGTGAAATTACGGGCAGGGAGGAACTGGAAGAGAGCACCCTGACTGTATTGCGAAACCCTGCCCAGCGATTATAACGCCATTTTCATGGGATACCCGACCTGTTCAGGGTAATCCTGAAGGAAACCAAATCCGAAATCGTACATCCGAAATCCGAAATGTCATTACCTTACTGGGCAAGTGTGAACCTGAACGAAACCCCGAAATTGGTATTGGAAGTATCAAAAGAACCAACAAATGGCTGATTGATCACCTTGTCAAAATAGAGCCGCAACTGGAAACGATCGCTGAGCATATAATCGGCGGTGGTTTTAATGGTTATGGCATTTTGCCCGGCAGTCAGCTGATCCGTATCTTCCACCAGCCTTCTCAGAATGGTCTTGTTCTTCCGGAATGACAAGTCTGCCCGGAGGGTAAGGTCATTGGAATACGACTGCTGGGAATTCTTGGTTTTGATGATCAGGTCCATCCTGGTAAAGCGGTATCCCACGCCGAGCACATATTCATTGCTGAGCACTTCCGTCAGCTGGTTATTGGCAAAAGATAAGGCCATGCTGCGGGAACGCCTGATCTCCGCCTTTGTGGTCAGGTCATTTACCCAGGTAACATCCATATTCACCAGCGGGCTGAAAGTTTCGTTGATGCTGACGGAATTAAACTCGTAAGCAGGCAGGAAATTATTCTGAATGTCCCGGATGTAGCTGAAGCCGTCATCCATGGTCATATAATTCAGGTTGGTCAGGAAGGAACCCACTGTATAACTGGACCGGTAAGAATGGGTAAAATTGAAGGATTTCATGGCTTTGTTCAGCACGGGAATTTTGGAGATAATCCCTTCATACTGCACTCTCCAGTTGGGCCGGATGTACTTTATGGAGGGGAAAAGACCAAGTGAAACCTTGTAGGGATCGATGCCCTGATAAGCAGCCAGGAAAGCGGGAACCAGCACCTCCACGGAGGTAGGCCCGTAACCGTCGGGGAAGCCGGTTGCCGGGTCGATCCCTGTGGGGTCATAACCGTTGGCAGCAGGCCTGCGGGCAGCTAATCGCTGTGAAATGATCCTACGGTAGTCTTTCAGGTTCTGAAAAGCTTCTGATTGTTTCACCTCTTCTTTCCCAATGGCAAAAAAGGCAGTGCTCCAGGTCAGCACCGACATACTGAAATTTCCTCTTTCGGTAAGATTCTGAGCGTTGAAACTTCCCAGAGACTCATCAAAATTATAGAATTCGCTGATGTTTTTGGAAATGGTACGATCTGCATCCACATCAATTCTCAGGTCAGGCAGAGGTTCCACATCTGCCCGGATGTTGAAACGGGTGTTGGAATTGAACTGGAAGGGAAGATTCAGCAGCGGATCCGTTGTCAGCCAGCCCCTTTCGCCGGCGCTTTGGGCAAACTTACGGTCCTGCCATCCCATCAGGAAGGGAAATCCGGGAGAATAGCTGCCGGCAATAGACCGGCCGAACATATCGGCATCCGGTGTAAACCGTCCGCCGCCGAGGAAGGCAGGCTCAGGAAGATATCCCGGCAATACAGATCCACCCGAAGTATTCATCGTTACCGAGATGTTCCTCACTCCGGTAGCCATCCTCAGGGTCACATCCAGGATATCCTTAAGGATGTTTTTCTCTGATTTCCCGGTAATCACCACTTTGCCACCGGCTACACTATCGGTGTAAGCGAGTTCCACAGCGTTTTTATCAACTGTTTTGGTTTTTACAGGAATGGTTTTGCCACTGGCATCGGTAAACCTGACAGTGACACCTTCCGTATTAAGCCGGTGTGCAATAATGACAGGAACTTTTGGACCGAGATTGATGTTGTCCTGTTTATACTCAGGTTTGGGTTCCCTGACCGGTACACGGGGTTCCGGTTGTTGAGGTTGTCTCCTGCCTCCCATGGTGGATCCCTGCTGCATCCGGGTGCTGTACCGGCTTCGTCCGGTATTCTGGAACTTGGACTCCAGGTTTCTTAGGTAAGGGATCATCTGGTAGATGGAAGTCAGACTAAAGGTACCGGTCAACTGAAGATTCTGTGAATTTTCAATCACATTTCCCAGCCTGATGGTATCGGAAGTGATCGCGCCGGCTTCCCAGTTGTAAGATCCTTCGTAAATCCCCATGACATTCACAAAACTCAGTGCCTTGATCTGATTGAGGGGCAAAGTATACGATACATTCACATTGTGGTTGTACAATACCGGCCTGCCCAGGTTGACCAGATTGGAGACGATGGAGTCACGTTTCCACTCGTAATCATTATCCCTCCGGTTCAGACTGCCCTCCGGTTCATCGATCCTTGAGACATTCCGGGAGGAAAAGTCGAATTTAAGGTTTTGGGTAATATCGTAACGCAAGTCAAAATTCCTGTTCCACAAAAAGTCCTTTTCATAGGTTTTGGGCAGAATCAGCATGGGGTTGGTAATGTTACGGGTCTGAATTTCATTGTACCGGCGGTAAAGATCGGTGCGGAACGAAATCTGGGATGGCAGCGGATAGAAATTCAATCCTCCAAGCAGCTTCAGCGGCCCTTTCTGAAGTATGGGCACCTTTGAAAACGGGGTGATCACCTTCGGTCTGGTACTGAAGTTATAGGAAAGCATTCCGCGGTAAATCTTGTCAATATTGTATTCCGTATTGACATTCCTCTGAAAGATTTCATTATAGGAATAAGTCATGGCAAAATTTCCCGGGCTCCAGAGTTTGGGCGGTTTGGGATTTTCAGACTGCGGATCGAACTTTATGTTGGTGAAATTCAGGCTTTTTCTGATAACCAAATCCTGCGACAAATTCCGGATAGAATCGCGATCAGCCTTATTATCCAGGTTCTTCAGGGTACTTTTCAGCTCAATATCAGGATTAAGCGGGTCATATTTTGGAGTGGTGTTGCTCCTCGAATAGCCGTAATACATGGGGATATTGACGCCCGATTCTTTGGGAAAGAACCTGCCCAGGTCGATAGAAGCTGCCACATCAAGTTCCTGCAGGTTATCTAAACTACGCTGGTTTACTTTTTCCTGAATACTCCCGAAACCTGCAGACCGGCTTCTTCCGGCAACGGTGACTGTACCCAGGTCGGCCAGCCGGGCGGTAACCCGGGCATTTGCTGCCCAGCCTCCACTTTCATCAAAATCGGTCAGCCGGAGTTCATTGGCCCAAACCTCCACTGATTTCGCACCGGTATTGACCTGTTTCTTTTTGTTCCTGACCCCCATCATCATGACCTGGACATTTCCCAGGTTCGGGCTTCCCTTTACCCTGACAAGGTTTTTATCGTTGTTCCAACCCCTGTGGATCACTTCATAGACATCCTGAAGCCGGAGGGTTGAACCGGTCCGGCGCATGGCAGCATCCCGGTCGAGTTTGGCATTGGTGAAAAGTTCAAGGGGAATATCAATCCTGTTTTCGTCGGGCCACACCTTAAACCGGTCAGCCAGAATCTCTCCGTTGTACCGTCCGGGTTTGGTTAGCGACAGGGGAACTTCATATTCATAATAGTTATAATTGTAGTCGGTTCCCATCCGGATAAAAAAAGTAAGTTCTTCATCCTGGAGTGATTCACCCTCCATCTCTTCTGCATGTACTTCCAGTTTCAGCCTTTTATACCGCCTGAAATCCATGTAAATGCTTTTGTAGGCTGCCCGGGCATCTCCCTGTTCCAGATCCTTGATTTTCAGAACCATGGCCTGTTCATTCAACTGGCGCAACTGCGGGTTGGCAGGGTCAATCACCCTGTCAATCCCCGGAGGAAGAACATAATTCACAGGCTCCTTACTCCCATTCTCCTCCACATTGACCGCAGAAAGGTCAAAAGAGGCATTTCCGGCAACCGCACTACCCTGCTCCTTTAACGATTGGGTATAGCGCCGCCAGTCGGACCGCACCAGGTCAAGGGTGGCAAACCTGACTACCACCGGATCCTTAAAATTGCGAAGGAAAAGACGCAGGAATCTGATAGATTTAAAATCACTGATCGACCCGAAAACCTGATCATACTGGCGTACGGGAATTTTAAACTGGTACCATTTCACCTCCCCGATTTGGCCGTTTTTCAGCTGAACGCGGGATTGTTTGATGTTGTTGATGTAATTTTTCCCAAGTACCATATCCTGTTTGCGGAGACTGACCCGGTACTGGTAGTATCTTTCATATTCATTCAGGGTATTGTCGGCGTTGATGTCTTCTGCATCCGGCAGGGTAGACGCCGAAGTGGAATAGGTTTCAGGCGACATTTCTGCTGTCGGCGAGTTGCCGTCAGGGCCGTTAAACCGCTTGTAGCGTTCCAGAATGCTCCGTTCTTGCTGATCATAATCACTGCCTCTGTAGTAATGGTAATTATCCCCGGCAGGGTCATTTTCGACCGGCAGATACGCATCCGGATTCAGAATGTTCTTGATTTCATTGAGATAACCTGAGAAAAAAGAACCCTCATCCTTACTGTTCAGGCCATCAAAGCCCAGGTCCTGGTAAGTCCTTGATCCGGTGTTGTTGTCAAAAGCATTGACGAGCGACTGCTGGGAGGAAACCCTTCCCCAAATAGTGGTATCCAGGTTGGTAACCGCACTGGAAGTTGGGAGCCCGTTCTCAAACGCCTTCCGGCTGTCGCGGAGTACATCTTCCGAAATGTCCCCCAGATTGAAAAAAAGGTCTCCTCCCTCCGGGGTGCCCAGCGTGTCGTTGACAAAAGGATCCATCATCCAGAATTCCAGGAATTCGATGTTAGCCGTTTCAAAGTCGCTGTTGTCGATTTTTCGCATGATACCGCCCCACCTCGATTCAGGATTTCTTAATCTTCCGTCGGCTTGTATACCGGCTGACCAGGAAGAAGGCCGGGTATCAAAGTTATATGGCCCTCTTTCATTGGGATAAAACGCCAGGTCAAAGACAGAAATGTTGGTGGGTTCTCCGACCACTGATTCCTTATCCGGAAAGATTTCCTGTTCAAAAACCTCGCGTACCAAATGATTGGACTGCAGATCCTTGTTGTTCTTAATGTGGGAAGGGGTCAGCGAGCTGCTCCTGAGGAACAGCGGATCGATAATATACCAGGCCAACAACGCCCGGTTATAACCATAAGCAAGATTGTTGCTGAGGTTTCCTTCCGGGAAAATATTCTGGTGCTGGGGGGTACTGGCCAATACCCATGACTGACGGGGTTTCAGGTCTATTGAGGTGGAAGTGCCTTCGAAATCATCGATGTAGGCGGTTCCGCTTTTTTCAACTACGCTGGAATGCCCCGGGATAAGCTGGGCAAACTCACCTTCAAAATTAATGGTGGAGGGTGCTTTGGTACTGATAAAGGGCAATTTATCGATCATCCTGGTTATTAAACGGCTTTCACCGGCATAGGTTACATCCAGACCCAGCATCAGGTTGGAGATCGGATCCTGCCCGTAATCCACCTTTTGGGTCAATGGCCTTTCCTGCATGAAAAGGGCGGTACCGCCAATGTTGAACCGGTCGGATAAGGCATAGTTGGCATGGGCGCCCAGCAGGGTTTTTCGCTGCATGCTGAAGAGATCTTCACTTTCTGTGGAAACCTGGATGGGGGTTCCAGCTTCGAGAAGACCTGGATTGATGACCGTCACGCGGCCTAAAGTATAATCGACCGTATAATCCACGTTTTCAGTCAATTCACGGCCCCCGGCGCTTACTTTGACAGACCCCTGGGCAAGGTTAAAAGCCCCGACGGATATGTCAGAACTGGAAGATCCTTTGTAACTTCCGGTTATCCTGAATTTGTTGTGTTCTGCGTCTTGTTCGGCTACCGTTTTGGTGGAATCATACAATGACTGGTACACATATTTGCTGATCAGCGCCGGAGTGCCCAGGGAATCAGCCAGGTGGCTCCCGAAGGGCTCAAGAACAGGAAATATTATCCTTCCGGTACTGGAATTTACGGTATACCCTTCCACATAGTCGAACAAACCGTCTTTATAAGGATCCCGCTGTTTGTTCAGGTTATCAAGGTTCATCACATTCAGCAGAATGTGTCCGCTGATTCTGCCGGCAGGCAAATAATTGATGTATGTGCCGGTAGAATCATTCATGTACATGACGTTCAGGATGAAATTATCGCTGGTGAGCTGATAGGCATTCAGACTGTAAATGTTTTTCATCATCAGCTTCCAGGTGGGGGTTTTGGGGGTCAGATTGGTGCCTTTAATCAGTTTCAGGAGCAGCGTTTTTGGTGCATCCACCCCGTCGGTGGAGAATTCCCCCACCTGAAACACCTGTCCGCCAACTGTATAATTAAAGGCAACAGCCAGCACCTCATCACTGTTAAGGGCATTGTTCAGGGAGATGTAGCCCAGCTGGAGGTTTACCGTATATTCTGAAGGCGTCAGCTTCCTCGCCTGTTCTATTTTGTCAAAATCCCTTCCTCCCATAAACTGGTTTCCGAAAGAAGACATCACCGCAGTAATGGACTGGATATCCCGGACAGCCGTATAGGTTGAGGTCATTTCCTTGTACAGCCCGTTGGCATCATTGTTCGGAAAAATTCTGGCCACGCCCGTTTGCCCCGGCGTTTCCTGAAAAGAAGGGATGCTGTTGTACACATGCGGATTGTGTTCCCCCAGATCCTGGAAAGCCAGAATATTCCGGGATTCTGTGAAGTTGTTGGATTTATTGGTCACCCACACTTCAATTTTGTTGATGGTTACCCCCGACCGGATCACCGGAAGGGAACGGAGGGCTTCATCATAGTGGTCGCGGAAATACTGGGAAAGGAAAAAGTGACGGTTGGCATCATAATCAGCAGCGGATACCTCATACTCGGTAACCTGGGCCCCACCTTCCGTTTCCACGACTTTCGTCTCTCCCTTGTGCTGGGAGAACAGGGTGGTCAGGGTAAGTTTGCCAAACTGCATTTCCGATTTTACCCCGAAAAGATTGGAAGCGCCGGTAATGAGCGAACCGTTCAATGGAAGTGAAACGTTTCCCGCTTCAATACGTTTGATGATTTCATCTTCATCTCCCGTATATTCGAGGTTCATTTTGTTCTCATAATCAAAGGTAGCTTCCGTGTTGTAATTGACCCGCATCTTCATTTTCGTTCCAATCTCCCCCATCACATTCATCTGAATCTTCTGGTCGAAATCGAAGGAGGGGACTCTCCTTAAACGCTCCGGAATAGCAGTGTTCTCAGTGGCATTCATCTGATAACCGAAACTTACCTCCACATACCCCTGTGGTTTCACATTGATGGTATTCCCGCCGAAAATCCGGTTAAAGGCCTCACTCTGAATGGTCAGCTTGGGGATGAGCGAATTTTTGGTATCCTCGCCGATGGTATTTTGCCGTTGCTTCCAATATTCACTGATCGATTTCCGGAAGTCAAAGTTGACATAGTCCTGCAACGACATGGTTTGTGGAAGCCGGTAATTCAGTTTACCAACCTTTTCATAAAAAACATATTGCCCGGTCACCGGATCGTATTCCACCTCGAACCCGATATTACCGGGCTTCTTCAGATAAAGGGAGGAGGTATCCTGCCGCTCGGGAAAACCAAAAGCAGGCTGATCCCTGAAGGGGTAAGGAAGTTTCCCAGTGGTATCTTTTCTGACAGTATCCTGGGGTAGCACCTCCATTGGGAAAAAAGGATGACTCCCCACACGGTTTTCCGCCCGTAAAATAGTTCCCTTTTCCGGGAAGTGGAGGGTAATTAACAATAAAAGTACGGATATATTTTTAATGCTTTTACTCCAATTCATTCAATCGCTATAACCTTTTTAATGTAAGTTTGATGACTGCTTCCACCGTGATGCCCGGATTTTCTTTCATCACTTTGCCCAGTGCAGCATCGGCATCCTTCCTGGCAAATCCCAGCATCACCAATGCTGATAACGCTTCATTCCGGATGGTATTGTCTGCCGGAATTAAAATTTGTTCCGGAAGGGCGGCTTTTCCAACCTTGTCTTTCAGGTCGATGATGATCCGCTGGGCAGTTTTAATGCCAATGCCTTTCACCGACTTAAGCAATCCGACATTTTCTGAAGCTATGGCTGCTATAATTTCATCTGGTGACAGGGAAGAGAGCATCATCAGCGCGGTTGCGGCGCCAACGCCATTTACCGAAAGGAGGTTCCTGAATAATTCCCGCTCCGAAGTGGTAGCAAAACCATAAAGCAGGTGGGCATCCTCCCGGATAATAAAATGGGTATAAACCTTGGCTGAAGTTGATCCTTGCAATCCGGAAAAGGTATTCAGTGAAATATGAAGAGCGTATCCGACGCCGCCGCATTGCAGGACCAGGTAGGCGGGGTTCAGTTCATCAATTTCCCCCTGAATATACTCATACATGATAGAACCAATTAAAGGTTTTCGTCTTCCGCTTCTATATCAATGCTTTCATCCACCTGGTTGGGGTTGATATCGAATTTCTTCAGTGGATCTCTGGAGACTTCCCGGTAAATCTGTCTGTTCTTATATACTTCAATGGCCAGGTAAAGGGCCTGCCTGAAAGAATCGGGAGAGGCTTTATCTTCCCCGGCGATATCATAAGCAGTTCCATGCGCAGGAGAAGTCCGGATTACTGATAATCCTGCCGTAAAATTAACCCCGCGGTCAAACGAAATCAGTTTAAACGGAATAAGGCCCTGGTCATGGTACATGGCCAGAATGGCATCAAAGCGGGAGTAATCTCCGGAACCAAAGAAACCATCGGCAGGATAGGGCCCCAGCGCTGTAATTCCTTCATTTCTGGCCTGATCAATGGCAGGAATGATGATTTCCTGCTCTTCTTTTCCGATCAGCCCTGTATCTCCGGCATGTGGGTTCAGCCCCAGAACGGCAATTCTGGGATTGGTAACAGCAAAATCCTGAAGCAGGGTTCTTTGGATAATTCTCAATTTAGAGAGAATCTTCTTTTTGGAGAGGAGCCTGGATACATCAGATAAAGGAATATGCCCGGTAACAACCCCCACCTTCAGGTCCTCGCCGATCATCAGCATGACACTGTCATCGGCATTGAAAAAGCGGGTGAGGTAATCGGTATGACCCGGGAATTTGAACTGTTCGCTCTGGATATTGTGCTTATTGATCGGCGCTGTGATCAGCACATCAATCCAACCTTTCTGAAGATCGCCGGCAGCCTTTTCCAGTGCAAGGAAGGAAGATTCTCCTGCCGGTTCCGTGGATTTTCCCAGTTCCACCCGGATATTTTCATCAATACAGTTGATGATATTGGCTTTATTGGGAGAAGCTTCCTGTGCATTGCGGACATGATTAAAACTCATGGTTTCAATGTTCAGGACTTTCCGGTGATATGCCGCTACTTTCGGGGAACCGTAAACAATAGGTGTGCACATTTCCAGAATATGGGGATCCATAAGGGTTTTAATGATCACTTCATACCCAATTCCATTGATATCGCCGTGCGAAATCCCCACTTTTATTTTTGTATTGTATACCATTTCTGTAAGCGGTTAGTAAATAACAGAGGTGTTGCGGGCAAAATTAAGCTTTTATTTTAAGATTTTTCAAAAAGTTATAGAGCAGCCTGATTCCGTTGCCGGTAGCGCCTTTGGTTTTATATCCCTCTTTTTCAAAAATGTAGGCGGTTGCAGCAATATCGAGGTGTATCCATGGATAATCGGTAAAATGTTCAAGAAATTTTCCGGCGATGATGGTCTGGCCTTCTCTGCCGCCCATGTTGGTCATGTCGGCAATGTCAGAACGGAGGGTTGCCCCGAATTCCTCCCAGAGGGGCAGCTCAATGATCCTTTCATACATGGCCTCTCCGCTTTCCATCAACGGGGTAAGATAATCACCCCTGTTGGCCATGGCCACAATACCCTGAGAACCGGCAATGATAGAAGCCGCTCCGGTGAGCGTAGCCAGGTCGATGACCAGCATGGGATTGTACTTTTTGGCATAGCAGAGGGCATCAGCGAGTATCAGGCGGCCTTCGGCATCGGCATTTAGCACCTCTACTGTTGTTCCGCTCATCATGGTGATCACATCGCCCGGCGCCAGGGCATTGCCCCCCGGCCGGTTATCGGTGGCCGGAACCAGTCCCACCACATGCACCGGGATGTTATTCCGGGCCAGCGCCGAAAGTACTGCAGCCACTACCGCTGCCCCGGCCATATCGCATTTCATATAATCCATTGACTTGGGTGTCGGCTTCAAACTAAGTCCTCCGGTATCATAGACAACTCCTTTCCCAACCAGAACTATAGGCTTGTTGTTGACCGGCTTCTCCGGTTTCCACTCCATAACTGCAAAGTTCGGCGGATCAACACTGCCCTGATTGACCGCCAACAGACCGCCCATTTTTAAGGCCTCGATCTTCGGCTGGTGAAAAATCTCCACGCCAAATCCGCTCTCCTCTCCCTTACGGCTGAACTCATCGGCCATCTTTGCCGCATTTAATCCTGAAAAAGGTTCATTCACCAAATCCCGGGCCCACCATACGGCTTCTGTCAGTTCTTTCAACTCTATCAGATCTGCATCAGAAACTCCGGAAGCAAACACGAGAATTTCCCGTAACATTAAAACATCCTTCTCTTTTTTATATTTTGAAAAGGAATAGGCTGCCAGCAGAACACCTTCGAGAAAGGCAAGGATATGCATTGGCGCAGTCGCACCTCCTACCGTAAATGATTCTATCTTTTCCCTGCGGAGGGTTTCGATCCACACAGCTCCGGCCTTCCTGAAACTCTCCGTTACCCGGTTTGCGTCTTTGTTTGAATCCGGGGCAGCCAGAAAAAGATAATGGGGCAAGCGCTGAATCAAGAGGGTATCATTTTTCTCCGGCTTCCTTTTCCAAAGAGCGTTTTCTTCTTCGGTGAGCGCAAGGGGCAAATCCTGCAATTGGTCAAAAAGCAGGGCAATGGAAGTATTTCCAGGGATTGTTTCTATTTTTGACAGTTGAATTTTCATGGCTGATGCGTTTGTTTACCCTTGTTAATTCCGGGGAAACCTTCTCCGGAAGAGGGGTGTAAAGGTAACAATTTCCATGGGAGAAAGTTTCCGGCAACCATTGACCATTTAACAACAACACTATGAACAGTGATTTTTTATACCATAAGGCGACCGGGTTTGAGCCCCTTTCAACAGAGGAAGGATTGTATCTGTATGAAAACGCCCCAACCGGCGAGCTGCTGGCTGCAGCCCATGATTGCCGGCAGAAACAGGTTCCCGGAAACAAAGTTGGCTGGATCATTGACCGGAACATCAACATTACCAATGTCTGTATTTCAGGATGCCGTTTCTGCAATTTTCACTGCAAAAAAGGGGATGAAGCAGCCTATATTACCACCATTGAAGAGTATATCCCCAAAATTGAAGAGTTATTCAGGGCCGGTGGCAACCAGATTTTGCTTCAGGGGGGGATGCACCCGCAACTGGGACTCGGTTTTTACTGCGACCTCTTCCGGCAGTTGAAACACCATTTTCCTGAACTAAAGCTTCACGCACTTGGCCCTCCTGAAATTGTCTTTATTGCCAGAAAAGAACGTGCTTCTTACCGGTATGTGCTGGAAAAGCTGGTGGAAGCCGGATTGACCAGTCTGCCCGGCGCAGGCGCTGAAATTTTGTCTGACAGGGTTCGCAAAATTGTTTCTCCCGGCAAATGCAAATCTGGAGAATGGCTGGATGTGATGCGGGAAGCACACCGCATGAACCTGGTGACCTCTGCCACCATGATGTTCGGCCATATTGAAACCAAAAGGGAAAGATTGGAACACCTGGTGCAGCTCCGGGAAGTCCAGGCTGAAAAACCGGAAGGCGCCTATGGCTTTGTCTCCTTCATCCCCTGGCCGTATATGGATGAAGGCACTGCGCTGCAGAAGGAAGGCATTGTGAATACCACCACTGCTGATGATTACCTGAGGTTGATTGCGATCAGCCGGCTGATGCTGAATAATGTCCGGAATATCCAGGCCTCCTGGCTGACAGTAGGCGCCGTAACGGCCCAGCTTTCACTGCATGGCGGAGCCAACGATATGGGTTCAGTGATGATGGAAGAGAATGTGGTTTCTGCAGCAGGAGCTCGCTATTCACTTGATCCGTCCGGCATTCAGCAGGCCATCCGGGATGCCGGTTTTGAACCGCGCTACCGGAACCAGGCGTATGAGGACGGTCACTGAGCGAAGTCGAAGTGCCGGCCCACTTTAACAAAAGCCTCAATAGCCCTGTCGATCTGCTCTTCGGAATGGGCCGCCGAAATCTGAACCCGGATACGGGCCTTGCCCCGGGGAACCACGGGGAAAACAAACCCGATCACATAGATGCCCTCTTTGAGCAGTTCATCGGCAAAACTGATCGCTTGGGGCTCATCGTAGATCATCACGGGGATGATGGCGGTGTTTCCTTTGACCAGGTCAAAACCGGCGGCTTCCATGCCCTCCCGGAATCTTTTAGCCTTAACCATGACGCTGTTGGGCAGGGCCGGACTTTCCTCCAGCAGGTCAATGGCTTTGAGAGTTGCCCCGACGGTTGCGGGTGCGAGCGTATTGGAAAACAGGTATGGCCTCGACCGTTGGCGGAGCCACTCAATGATTTCCTTTCTTCCGGAGGTACAACCGCCATTTCCGCCCCCCATGGCCTTCCCAAATGTGGTGGTGATGATGTCTACTTTCCCCGTTAAGCCATAATACTCAGCCGTTCCACGGCCGGTAGGCCCGATGTAACCGGTGGCGTGGGAATCGTCGACCATCACCAGGGATTCGTATTTTTCGCACAAAGCCACAATCTCCGGAAGTTTGCAAATATCGCCGTCCATGGAGAATACGCCGTCGGTGACCACTACACGATAAGCAGCCTGCTGTGCTTCCTGCAGACACTTTTCCAGTTCTGCCATATCGGAATGAGCATACCTGAACCGCTGGGCTTTGCACAACCGGACCCCGTCAATGATGGAGGCGTGGTTTAATGCATCGGAAATAATTGCACAATCTTCCCCGAGAAGAGGTTCAAAAACACCCCCGTTGGCATCAAATGCAGCACAATAGAGAATGGTATCTTCAGTTCCGAGGAACCGGGATACCCGTTCCTCCAAAGTCTTGTGGATCTGCTGTGTTCCGCAGATAAACCGCACGGAGGAGAGCCCGAATCCCCATTGCTTCATCATTTCCTGAGCTGCCTTCACCACATCCGGGTGATTGGCCAGACCAAGGTAATTGTTGGCGCAAAAATTCAGCGCCCGCTCTCCGCTAGCCAGGGTGATTTCAGCGCCCTGAGCCGATGTAATGATACGCTCCGTTTTGTATAAGCCCTGTTCTTTCAGTGATTCCAGGTTAAGCTGAAGCGCCTGCTGTAATTTTCCGTACATGGTAAAGTTCTTTTAAGGCAAAGTAATAAAATTTATCTTTGCCGGCAAAATTACGCATATGTCAAACCGAAGAATCCGGGTGCGTTTTGCGCCCAGTCCGACAGGCCCGCTTCACATGGGCGGGGTCAGAACAGCCCTGTTCAACTACCTTTTTGCCCGTAAACATGGTGGTGATTTTATCCTCAGGATAGAAGATACCGACCAGACCAGGTATGTTCCGAAGGCGGAAGAATACATCATTGAAAGTTTAAAATGGTGCGGACTGATCCCGGATGAAGGTCCCGGTTTCGGCGGTGAATACGGCCCCTACCGTCAAAGTGAACGTAAGGAAAGGTACGCCGGTTATGCCAGGCAACTGATTGACTCCGGATGGGCCTATTATTCCTTTGACACTCCTGAAGATCTTGACCATTTGCGGGCAGCAGCCGAAGAGAAAGGAGTTACCTTTTCCTACGACCAGCACACCCGGTTGTCACTCTGCAATTCCCTCTCCCTTTCTCCGGAAGAGGTGGAACGCCGCATCAACAGCGGACAACCCTATGCCATACGTTTCAGAATGCCCGAAAGCCTGGACGTGACCGAGGAAGACCTGGTCAGGGGTTCCGTGACTTTTAACACCAGGGAGCTGGACGACAAGGTGTTGTTCAAATCTGATGGCATGCCCACTTATCACCTGGCCAATGTGGTGGATGATCACCTGATGGAAATCACCCATGTAATCAGGGGAGAAGAATGGCTGCCTTCGCTGCCGCTGCATGTTTTGCTATACAGGGCATTTGGCTGGGAAGCCTCCAGGCCCCGATTTTCCCATCTCCCGCTGATCCTGAAACCACAGGGAAAAGGGAAACTGAGTAAACGGGATGGCGACAAAATGGGATTCCCTGTATTCCCATTGCTCTGGAAAGATCCGGAAAGCGGGGAAAACTACCGGGGATACCGGGAAGACGGCTATTTTCCGGAGGCTTTCCTGAATATGCTGGCCATGCTGGGCTGGAATCCGGGAACAGAACAGGAACTCTTTACCCTGAATGAAATGGTGGAACAGTTCAGTCTGGAACGGGTGGTGAAATCAGGCTCCCGCTTCGATCCGGAAAAGGCAAAGTGGTTCAACCGGCAATACCTTCAGAAAAAAAGCGCCCAGGAATTAGCGCGACTGGTTGTCCCCGTTCTTTATTCGAAAAACATCGACACCACCCTGGCCAAAGTGGTTGAAGTAGCCGGTGAAATTAAAGAACGTTGTGACTTCCCGGCAGATTTCTGGGAACAGGGACATTTCTTTTTTAAAGCTCCTGAAACCTGGGACGAAAAGGCAGTGGCCAAACGCTGGAAACCCGAAACACCCGCCGAATTGCTGGCTATTGCTGCTTTACTGGAAACAATAGGGACCTGGCAGGCCCCCCTGATTAAGGAAGAATTTTCCACCTTCATGAACGAAAAAGGCTGGAATTTCGGAAACATCATGAACACCCTGCGGATTTGCCTGGTGGGTGGCACCCTGGGACCCGACCTGTTCCGGATTTTGGAAATTCTGGGAAAAACGGAAACTGTTGCACGGATCAGAACCGCCGCCGAAAAAATTAATATATGATAATGTTGAGACGAACGATCATGCGTCTCTGCCGGTTATATTTCGCTGCTGTTATCCCAGCAATGCGTGCATAATTTTTCCTTTGGAAGACCGATGGCTGTGACCAGGTCATCCAGTCGCTGGTAGGTCAGGGTGGTCAGGTTCAGGCTTTTGCGGATCACATCGACCATCGCCTGGTGTTTCTCATGGTCGGGATTGGTGTATGCGGCCAGATCCGCTTCCTTTTCCCCTTCCAGTTTCCGGATAGCTTTCCGGGTAGCCAATTCGATGACTTTCCTGGAACGCGAAAAATTGAGGAATTCACAGGAATAAAGCAATGGCGGACAGGCAATTTTCATGTGGATTTCCCTGATTCCTGCTTCATAAAGGTCGTGGGTATTTCCCACCAGCTGAGTTCCCCGCACAATGGAATCATCACAGAAAATACCTGATTTCCCTCCGACCATCGACCGGTTGGGAATCAATTTCATTTTGGCCACCAGGTCGCGCATTTCCTGGTTAAAAGGCATAAAACTCCTGGGCCAGGTGGGAGTATACTTGGCATAAGGCCTCATGTAGGGTATGCGGCTTTCATTGCTGTACCCAATGGCATGGGCAACGCCGGAATCCGGAATGCCGGATACAAAATCGGCAGGAGTATTGCTCCGCCGGGCAAGGGCAGCCCCGCAACGGTAACGGCAATCTTCCACGTTGATGCCTTCATAGAAGGAAGGCGGATATCCGTAATAGACCCATAAAAAAGCGCAAATCTGCATCTTTTCATCAGGCTGCCGCAAGGTTTCCACCCCGTCAGCGGTAATCCTGACAATCTCTCCCGGTCCAAGGTCCTGAAGTGATTCAAAACCAAGGTTAAAAAAGGAGCAGGATTCGGTAGCGGCGGCAAAGGCGTCAGCTTTGCGTCCGATAACTAAAGGCGTCCGGCCGACCTTGTCCCTGGCCGCAATAATGCCCGATTCTGTCAGCAACAACAGAGAACAGGAACCTTTGACCAGCTTTTGGACATTCTCAATCCCCGAAACGATATCATCGGCTTCACAGATCATCATAGCAATCAATTCCGTGGGATTGGTGCCGCCCTGGCTGGTTTCCGCAAAATGCTGCCGCTTCTTCAGCATTCGGGCTTCCAGCTCTTCAAGGTTAATAATCCGGCTGACAGTAACGATGGCAAATTTTCCGAGGTGGGAATTGACCACAATCGGTTGCGCTTCCATATCACTGATTACACCGATACCGCTGTTTCCGGCAAACCCTTTTATGTCTTCCTGAAATTTACTTCTGAAATAGTCGTTTTCAATGCTGTGAATAGCCCGCTGAAAACCCAGCCAGGCATTGTAAAATGCCATCCCGGCCCTTTTCGTTCCCAGATGGGAATGGTAATCTGTACCGTAAAATACATCATTAACACAACTTGATTTGCCAATGCTTCCGAAAAATCCGCTCATGTTTGTTCTGTTGGTTTATTGTTCTGCAAATGTGAGGAATGGATTTGAAAAGAAAAAACAGAATGAGTTTAAATTAATACCAACTTTGCAGCTGAAGATAAAATGACGATCATTGGCAAAAAATAACATTACAGGTAACTCTTCGATACCATTTCACATCCTCTCCGGTTTTCTCGGAAGCGGCAAGACTACGTTGATGAAGGAAATACTGTCGCAACTGCCGGCCGGCCGGAAAACGGGCATCATCCAGAACGAATTTGCCCCGGTATCCTTTGACGGCGCTGAACTTAAAAGCACCGGCGCCGCTTTCGACCTGCTCGAAATCAACAATGGTTCCGTTTTCTGCGTTTGCCTGCTTTCCGGTTTTGTAAGCTCACTGAGTCAGTTTCTGGACCAATATTCACCCGACATACTTATTCTGGAAGCCTCAGGGTTGTCGGATACCACTTCCATCGCGGAAATACTTTCACACCCCTTATTGTCAGGCAGGCTTTATCTGGCGTCCAACTGGTGCATCGTCGATGCCGTCAATTTTCTCCGGAGCGGGAAAATGCAGCAACGGCTTATCCACCAGATCAGAATGGCTGACCGGATACTGATCAATAAAACAGATCTTGCGCCTGAGGCAGTGCCTGAAATAACAAAGCAGGTTCGTTCACTCAATCCCTTTGCTCCCATACAAACCACCACTTTCTGCCAGACAGATTTCAAACCCGGTTTGTTACCAGTACCCCGTTTCATACCCCTGCCGGATCACGCCCTTTCTCGCCCGGAGGTATCCTCGCTGGTCATTAAAACCACACGAAAAATCCCGGAAACACGCCTGTCAGACTTTCTGAATCTTTGGGCTCCGCTTTCCTACCGGATGAAGGGTTTCGTACAGGTAAGCAACGGCGGTACGGTGGCCGTTCATTCCACCCCGGGCCAGACTGAAATCCGGCAGGTGGCCTGGTGGCCGGGTCCCACCGAACTGATGGCCATCACCGACCGGTTTACCCTCCGGGAATGGAACCGGTCGTTCAGCGAATTTGCGGACCCAACGAATTCCGGTCGATAAGGCAAACCATATCCCCCTGTAGAAATTTCGGATTTCGGATCTTTGATTTCGGATTTCGGATCTTTGATTTCGGATTTTTGATTTGCCGGGTATGATACACAATGTTAACAATATGGAGCATTAAGGAGGTGATCTCTGTTCAGGTTGTCCTTTTTCCTATCTTTGCAGCTGATTTTTAGTGAATTGATCGTTATGGCACATAAAGCTGGTTTTGTCAACATCATCGGAAATCCCAATGTGGGTAAATCAACCATCATGAACGCCATGGTGGGTGAAAGGCTTTCCATCATTACCAGTAAAATGCAAACCACCCGTCACCGGATCAAAGGGATTGTGAATGGCGAAGATTTTCAGATTGTCTATTCAGACACCCCCGGAATCCTCAAGCCGGTGTATAAGTTGCAGGAAACCATGATGAAGTTTGTGGATACCGCTCTTATTGATGCCGATATCATCCTTTATGTCACTGATGTAAAGGAAGATCCCGCCAAAAACAGCGTTTACATTGAAAGAATCCGGAAGTCTGCCCTTCCCGTGATTGTACTGATCAATAAAATTGATTTATCCAACCAGGAGGAGGTGATCCGACTGTTCAATTATTGGACGGACGTTTTTCCCGATGCCGCTATTTTTCCGGTGTCGGCCACCGAAAAATTCAACCTGAGGCCGGTTCTGGAGAAAATTATTGAGTGGCTCCCTGAAAATCCGCCCTTTTTTCCCAAGGATGAACTTACAGACCGCAGTGAACGTTTTTTCATGCAGGAGATCATCCGGGAAAAAATCCTGCTGACCTACCAGAAAGAAATTCCTTATTCCACGGAAGTGGAAGTGGAATCCTTCCGGGAAGAAGAGGGAATCCTCCGGATCGGTGCGGTTATTTATGTGGAAAGAGATTCACAGAAAGGGATCATCATCGGAAAGGGCGGATTCGCCTTGAAAAAGGTGGGAACCATGGCCCGTCAGGAAGCTGAAGAATTCTTCGGAAGAAAGATTTTTCTGGAACTGTTTGTGAAAATTGCCAAAGACTGGCGCGATAAAGACAGTTCCCTGAAGAAATTCGGGTACGAAGCCGAATAAACCGCAGGTCGTCATTGACCAATGACCAATGACGCGCAGCAAATGACCAATGACGCGCAGCAAATGACCAATGACCAATGACTTTTTTAATAGTTTGAGTTCAAAATATGAGTAAAATAGTTGCCATCGTAGGACGGCCAAATGTCGGGAAATCGACGCTTTTCAACCGTTTTGTGGAATCCCGGAAAGCCATTGTGGACGATGTTTCCGGAGTGACCCGTGACCGTATATACGGAAAATGTCACTGGAACGGGGTCGATTTTTCCGTCATCGATACCGGGGGATATGTTTCCAGCCCTGAGGATGTTTTTGAAGAAGAAATCCGGAAGCAGGTACACCTGGCTCTTGAAGAATCTGACGTGGTCCTTTTCGTGGTAGATGTGGAAGCAGGAATCACCGATCTGGATGAAGGTATGGCCCAGTTACTCAGGCGTTCCGACCACAAAGTGCTGTTGGTGGTCAACAAAGTTGATAACAATTCCCGCATGGCTGATGCCCAGGATTTTTATTCCCTTGGACTGGGGGAAATTTATCTGATCTCTTCCATGACCGGCAGTGGTACCGGAGATTTGCTTGATGAAGTCATCCGTATGCTTCCCCAGACGAAAGAGGAGGAAGAAGAGCAAATCCTGCCCAGGTTTACGGTGGTCGGAAGGCCTAATGTGGGCAAATCTTCCTTTATCAACGCCCTCATCGGTGAAGAAAGAAACATCGTGACCGACATTGCCGGAACAACCCGGGATGCCATTCATACCCGGTACAACAAGTTTGGATATGATTTCATCATCATCGATACGGCAGGATTGCGAAAAAGAGCCAAGGTCAAGGAAGACCTTGAGTTTTATTCAGTCCTCCGCTCTGTCCGCACCATCGAGGAATCCGATGTCTGCCTGCTCATTCTGGATGCGGAAAGGGGTATTGAAGCCCAGGATCTGGCCATTTTCAACCTGATCCAGAAAAACAAAAAAGGGTTGGTTATTCTGGTCAACAAATGGGATTTGATTGAAAAAGACAATTCTTCCGTCAACCAGTTTCAGAAAGACATTAAGGAAAGGATTGCCCCGTTTACGGATGTACCGGTTGTTTTCATCTCTTCGCTGACCAAACAGCGTATCCATAAGGCGTTGGAAACGGCAATGCAGGTTTATCAGAACAAAAAACAAAAAATCAAAACGTCTGAGTTGAACGAGGTAATGCTGGAGGTGATTGAACGATATCCGCCACCGGCCTGGAAAGGGAAAAACATCAAGATCAAATACTGCATGCAATTGCCATCCGCAGCTCCGGGATTTGTATTTTTTGCCAACTTGCCGCAGTACATCAAGGAACCCTATAAACGTTACCTGGAAAACCAGCTCAGGGAGAAATTCCAGTTTTCCGGGGTACCTGTGCAGATTTTTTTCCGTCAAAAATAGGCTACATTTGGCCCAAATGATTTCAGCCGGAAATCATGATCTAAAAGAGGAGATCTGTGAGTGACATTATCCAGTTGTTGCCCGATTCGGTAGCGAATCAGATTGCTGCAGGGGAAGTAATCCAGCGTCCTGCATCGGTGGTCAAGGAATTGGTGGAAAATTCCCTGGATGCCGGCGCCGGGGAAATCATTATCCACATCAAGGATGCAGGGAAGACCCTGATACAGATCACGGATAACGGTTCAGGAATGTCTCCCTCTGATGCCCGTCTCTCCTTTGAACGTCATGCCACTTCCAAAATCCGCCAGGCTAATGATTTGTTTGCCATCCGGACGATGGGCTTCCGGGGAGAAGCATTGGCCTCAGTTGCAGCCATTGCCGATGTGGAAATGCGCACCCGCCGATATGAAGATGAAACCGGTACCTACCTGCACATCATCGCCACCAATGTCATCACCCAGGAAATGGTGGCTTGTCAGCGGGGTACTACCATTCAGGTAAAAAACCTTTTCTTTAATGTTCCTGCCCGGCGTAAATTCCTGAAGTCAGAGGCTTATGAGTTAAAGAACATCATTTCAGAAGTGCAGCGGGTGGCCATTCCCAATCCGGAAATCGCCTTCCAGCTCTTCCACAACAATATTCTCCTGCTTGATCTTCCTGCCGGGAACCACATGAAAAGGCTGGTGGGGATTTTTGGAAAGAACATCAGCCAATGCCTCGTCCCGGTGAACAGTTCCACCTCTGTGGTGAATGTAACAGGGTTCACGGGATTACCCAGGTTTGCCCGGAAAACCATGGGAGAACAGTTCTTTTTCGTGAACCGGCGCTACATGCGGCATCCCTGGTTTCACAAAGCCATCATGCAGGCTTATGAAAAACTGATGCCTGCCGATTCCTTTCCTTCTTACTTTCTCTTTCTGGAAACAGATCCCGGACAGATTGACATCAATGTGCACCCGACCAAGACTGAGATTAAGTTCGAGGATGAGAATGCCATCTGGCAGATCATTCATGCGGCTGTCAGGGAAACACTGGGTAAAAACAGTATTGTCCCGTCCATCGATTTCGACCAGTCGGGCAGTATAGACATCCCACTGCCTCCCCGCCAGGGCGCCGTTGTCCCGGAGCCTTCCATATCACTGATTCCGGGGTACAACCCCTTTCAGACACCCTTCAGACCAGAAAATTCCCAGGTGCCCACCTTCCGGAGAGACCATGAAAATCTCCCCAACTGGGATAAATTGTATGGTGACCGCAAGGAAGACGCCTCCCTTTTCAGAGGAACCACTACCCCGGAATCAGCGGGCACTGTTCCGGCATATGGCAGGAAAGCGCTGCAAATCAAACAGAAATACCTCATTCTGCCGGTGAAGTCGGGGATGATGGTCGTTGACCAGCGCAGAGCCAGGGAACGGATCCTGTATGAACGTTTCCTCGATATCCTGAAAACAGAACATGTCGCTTCCCAGCAGATCCTGTTTCCCCAAACCTTTGAACTCCACGGAGCCGATTCAGAATTGCTGAAGGAATTGCTTCCCGATCTGACTTCCCTGGGTTTTGATATACGGGAATTCGGAAAAGATACCTGGATCATCAACGGCGTGCCGGGAGTATTGGAAGATAATTCACCGGTAACTGTAGTTGAAAAATTACTGGAGGAATTTAAAAATTCTCCCATCAATGCCCGTACCCGGTTGAAAGAACAAACGGCAGCTTCCCTGGCGAGGGCTTCCGCGATGAATTTTCAGGAAGAACTGTCCCAGGAGGAAATGCAACAACTCATAGACCAGTTGTTTGCCTGTGCTTCCCCCAATTTTACCAGCGATGGAAGAACCATCCTGACCATCATGCCGCTGGAAGAATTAGACAAATACTTCAGCAGATGACACAATGACGTAAAAGTAGACCGGCCTCCTTTTGGCCGGAAAATTGTTATACACGATTAAACAGTTGACTATGAATCAATACAGACCCATCTTCAGGGACACACCGGTGGTCGTCAAGAATCTGATCATCATTAATGTAATAATGCTGCTGGCTACTTTCGCCCTGCAACAGGGAGGCATTGACCTGACAGAAAGACTGGGATTGCATTACCCCGGTTCTGATAAATTCAGACTGTACCAAATCATCACCCACATGTTTATGCATGGCGGGTTCATGCACCTTTTCTTCAACATGTTTGCCCTCTGGATGTTTGGGAGAATTCTGGAAAGCGTGTGGGGCCCCAGGAGGTTCCTGGTTTACTATTTCGTGACCGGTCTGGGCGCTGTTGCCCTGCATACCTTTGTGAATTACCTTGAAATCTCTTCCATGCAACATGCCATATCGGCTTTCAGCAATACCCCTGCCCCGGAACTCCTTGAGAAATTCGTGAACAAAAACCTTCCTTCACCAAGCAAACAGTTACTTGATTTTATCTCCAACTGGTACGATGAACCGTCCAGTTCTGCATTTGCCATTGAGGGACAAAAAGTAATGGAACAAATTGTCAGGCTGAAAATGGATATTCCGACAGTGGGCGCTTCAGGAGCAGTTTTCGGTGTTTTGCTGGCATTCGGGATGCTCTTCCCCAATACCCAACTGATGTTGCTTTTCCCTCCCATCCCCATCAAGGCGAAGTATTTTGTAATGGCGTACGGGGTTATCGAACTTTATTTCGGTCTGACCAACTCAGGAGGAAGCATCGCCCACTTTGCCCACCTGGGCGGAATGCTCTTCGGGTTTTTCCTGATCAAATACTGGAATAAAACAACAAGAAATTTTTATTGACAAATCCTAAAGTGTAAAGACAAGGCGCGCTTTGTCTGTTAATACAGAGACAAGGCACGCCTTGTCTCTACAACCAACCATATGATTTAACATATATGGAAATCTGGAATGACATCAAAACCTCCTTTAAAGAAGGATCGGTCATCACCCGGCTGATTTACCTGAACCTGGGCATTTTCCTGCTTTTCAGGCTATTACACCTGTTCTTTTTTCTATCCGGCGCAGGTTTTAACGGTCTGATCTGGTTCGAACTTCCCGCCGGGGTCCCTCAGTTCCTGCGGCAGCCCTGGTCTTTGTTCACCTATATGTTCCTCCATTTTGACTTTTTGCACATCCTGTTTAACCTGCTGGTGTTGTATTGGTTCGGGAGAATCTTTCTCGACTATTTCACGCAGAATCAGCTGCTGGGGCTTTACCTTTTGGGTGGGTTAACCGGCGGTTTGGTGTATATGCTGGCTTATAATCTTTTCCCGGTTTTCAGCGGGGTGATTGAAAGCTCTTATCTGCTCGGGGCATCTGCTTCTATCATAGCCATACTGATCGCTGCAGCCGTCCGTGATCCCAACCGGGACATTTATCTTTTCCTCATCGGAAGAGTACCCCTCAAATTTTTAGCCCTCTTTATGGTGCTTAGTTACATCATCGGCATATCAGTCTCCAATGCCGGCGGAAACCTGGCCCATTTGGGCGGAGTGGTAGCCGGGTGGATATTTGCCTCAGCAGCACAAAAGGGGAAAGACCTGACCTCCTTCGTTCCGGCACTTGAGAAAGGTTGGATGAAACTGATCAGGCCACGGCCAAAAATCAGTGTGATTCACAAACAACCTCCACGGGACGATTATGAATACAACCGGCAACGCATGGCCGACCACCAGGAACTGAACAGAATTCTGGATAAAATCAGCAAAACAGGTTACGACAGCCTGACCAGATCAGAAAAGGAAATCCTCTTCAGACATGGCAAATAAGCGCTGATTTCAGGATTAGACCAATCGTTATACTTTCCAGGGCCATCTGACACACTCGCTGATTTCCGGGAAGAGCACCACATCTGCTTTCCCCTTCATGGTCAGGGTAGTCACCTCTGCGCCCACCAGCAATCCTTTGGCTCTCTCAAGCGTTTTTCCGGTCACGGAAACATCATCAACCAACAACACTTTCTTCCCGTTCAGGTTTAGTCCCTCAGGCAGGTTAATCACCAGAGGATCCTCATATCGGGGCGTATTATTTTCATCCCGGTAGTTCAGCAGGATGATTCGGAGCTCCGTATTCAGGATAAAGGCCAGCAGGGAGGCCGGCACAATTCCACCGTTCCCGATGCCAATCACCAGGTCGTATGCAGGAAGTTGTTGTTGCCTTATTCTTTCAGCTATGGATGTAAAGGATAGTGGGATCATGAATGTATAACTGTTAGTCGTTAAATGTTTTTCGTTTGTTGTTCAGGGTTTTGGGGATTCATTGTAAACTGGTATCTCAAAATAAAAGGTAGTTCCCTCCTGTTGGCGGGTTTCATACCATACCCGCCCATTGAAATTTTCAGCGATGTTTTTCACAATAGCCAGTCCCAGGCCCATGCCACTGCTTTTGGTGGTAAAATTGGGACTGAACATTTTTTCCTGCAATTCAGCAGGGATGCCAGATCCATTGTCTTCTACTGAAATAATGATGGCCTGTTCCTTCTTCTCAAGGGAGATAATGATTTTGCCTTCCCTGTTTTCGGGAATGGCCTGAATCCCATTTTTTATCAGGTTGATCAGGGCCCGGGAGAGCTGCTCCCTGTCGGCATTAATCAAAACACCGTCACAATCATTCTTTAGGAAAGAGATGGTGACATTATCATGGAGCGTATACAATTCTATTACTTTCCCAATCTGCTCAGCTACCGGGAACACCTGTTTGATGGCGGTGGGAATCTGAGCAAAGCTGGAAAATTCGGTGGCAATATCCGACAAAGTGTCAATCTGGTTGATCAGAATCTGGGAAATCCGGTTCACATAATCTGTATATTCTTTACCTTCTCCCCGGAAGCGCTGTAGATGCTGGATGTTCAGCTTCATGGGAGTCAGCGGGTTTTTGATTTCATGGGCAACCTGTTTAGCCATTTCCCGCCAGGCGCTTTCTCTTTCCGAGCGGGACAGCAACTCGGCGCTGACCACCAGTTCATCCACTTTTTTATTGTATTCCTTCACCAGCTTGCCAATTTCGTCATCCCGTTGATAATGAATGTGTTCATGACGTTTGCCCAATTCAATTTTCCGCAGGTTTTCCCGGATGGTGACCAGTGGAAGGGTAATCTGATTGGCAAAAAAGACAGCTACCACCAGGCTGGCCAGAAACAACAGTACGTAAAGATTAATAAAAGCCACCACAAAAGTGGATATTTCCTGGCTGTATTTGTCCTGGTGCGTAAAAAAAGGCAGATTAATAAATCCAAGGTATTCGCCCCTGTTGTTGATGATGGGTTCATAGGCAGAGAGATAACTCAGCTCTCCGATTTTTTCCGGCTGGAAATAATTGGTCTGAAAATTCTCGTACAACTCATAATAAGCCTGTGTATTTATTTTTCTGGATACCAATCCCCTGTTGAAAATTTCCGGCCGGGAGGAGGCAACCAAATCCCCGTTCACTCCAAAAATATTGATATCTGTCTGAAAAACATTGGAAAGCTTAACCAGTTCAGGCAGCAGCCAATCGTTCATGGCAGGATAAAAGGAAGTTTCATTTTGAAGGTGCAGATCGAGTTCCACTGATATGGAATTCATTTTCTGATCCAGGTCGCTCCGGAGCCGGCTACCTGATTCCCGCAGGTTGTAAAATATGGTACCTGCTGCCACCAGCAAGAGGGAAATAAACACAATGGAAATGATGGCTGCCTGAATGCGGAATTTAAGGTCCAGCATGATCTTCCATCTGATTTTTCTGCGATGAATCAGGAAAAGAATGGTCAGGGAGGATAAAAAGTATAAAACAAACAGGTAAGGGAATGAGATCAGGTAATCATTAAACCGGTATAGGCTTCTGCTGACAATTACATAGTTGTTTTCGCGTGTTTTGTGTATCAGGTGCTCAAAACCGTCCCATTGGGTAAATGTAAACTCATTGTCCTCAAAATCATAGGAATAGATGTAAAAATTGTAGGGAAAGTTACCATGCCGGTTAACCAGTTCACCTCCGAAGTATTTGGCATATTGGTATCTTTTGTAATTAGCCGGCTTTCTCATGCTCTGGTCGATCAGCAGTTCCGGAAAGCCAACCCCTTCAGATTGTTCTTTGGATTTGAGATCGATAAAGATGGAAACCTGCGACCCTGCGTCAGGGAGCGAATAATTCAGTCTTCCAAAATAGGAAATACGGCCATCCATGTTATCCATGTAATAAAAATCAGTGCCAGGTAAAAGGATACCCTGGTTTTTGATCATACTGTCGAAAAAAGCATAACAGGGAGATTTTGTGTTCTGTGGACGGATGATCACACTGTCGGCTGCTGAACATACCGTGATTTGCAGGTCATATTGCCTGAAAAAACCACTGAAATAAGTGGTTTCGATATATTGTACCAGTTTGTCGAAGGGAGAAACCAGATAACGCTGCATATTGGGGTCATTTTTGATCTGCTGCTGGATTTCCACAAGGAATACTTCAGCAGCCGGATCGTGTTCTGCTACCAGGGTGATGGCCAGTAGTTTTTGTACATCCTTTTCCTTTTTATCGGTTATGCTGTAAATCAAAAAGATGGAAAATGCAGCAATTACCGTAATAAAGAGTACCAGAAAACTCATCTGGTATTTTCTGGTTTTCAGGGAAACAAACAATACCGATAAAAGGGAGACCACCAGGAAAAGTATCCATGAAGGGGTATTGACCCTCCCGGTGATGAAATATTGAACCAGGGATGAAAGCAATGCAACAATAATCAGGACAACCGGAAGTGAATTTACCTGCATACTTTTGAGTATCTCCGCTGTTGTTTTTATGGAAAGCAGAATCAGCGAAAAAAGAAGGAACATGATGGCCAGTATGCCAAGAAAAGTGGGAACCGTTATCTCATTGATCTGGTTAAGGGTAAAGGAAAAACTGGAGTTGTCAATGAAGATCTCCACCAGGGAAATTATCAGCCCCCAAATCAGGGCTGCAACCCCATATACCGGTAAAATCCGGAGGGAGGGATACAATCCGGTGGCTTTTATACCCAGGGGAATGTGACTGGCCCGGTAAAAAAGAACTGACAGGTAAAGAATAAAAAAGGAGATCAGCAGAAAATCACCCAGGGAGGGTAACATGGAATTCCAGGCAAAAAGTGAAGGCGAAAAGTAATCGATCTGGCTGTACATGGCGGGAAATTGCCACTTAATGTGGATAGCATAAATCACTACCAGGAAGGATCCGGTCATCAGCAAGCGGGCCCAGAATCCCCATCTCCATCGAAAAAAGAGGTTCCCCAAAAAATGAAGGACCAACAACAGGGCCATCAGGTATAAAATACCGGGCAAATAAATTGACCAGGATGGATTGACTGTTGAATTTCCGGGTATTATGGTGAAGAGATATTCATGTTGTGTTCCCCGGATATCATAACCACCTTCAGTGGGTTTACGATCCACCCTGTAGTCTGCCGGTAAGCGGAAGTCTCTGAAAAAACCATTCCGGAGGTATTGATTTTCATGTACATAATCGTACTTGATAAGGATATAACCGACAATAGTAAAACTGTCTTTTTGAGAAGTGACGGATAGGTAATTTCCATTGGGCAGGACTGACAACCGTTTCCCGTTTTTGCTGTCAGGCGGAAGAATTTCCTGAAAGGCAACTGCACGATCAGACCAATAGATCAATTTCCGGTTACAGTATACCAGATAGCCTACCCCACCGCGTTCCAAAGGCTGATTGTAGGCGGCCATTTCACTCAGGATGAAATCGACAAAGCCTGGAGTGGTGGAAAGCGTCTTCAGATTTTCGATTTCATGGTCCATTGACCGCTCCTTTACCGACCAGTTCCTCTGAAACCGTTGAATCATCTGCTGCTCAACACCCTTTTCATTACTACCTTTTTCAAGCAGAAACGCGCTGATCAGGAAAGTTACAGCAGCAATCAAATACGCATTTTTCTTTAATAACCGCTTCATAATCAGTCGTGATGATAGGGTTCCCCGTTGATAATGGTGAATGCCCTGTAAAGTTGCTCCAGAAACAATAACCGGACCATTTGATGTGAAAAGGTCATTTTGGACAAAGAAATCTTCCCGGTGGCTTTTTCCAAAACTTTGTCCGAGAATCCATAAGGCCCTCCGATGATGAATACCAGATCCTTGCAGCCGTTCACCATTTTGCGTTCTATAAACTGAGCAAATTCCCTGGATGCAAATTCTTTTCCCTTTTCATCCAACAGAAAGACCTCCTTTTTATTTTCAAGAAAGGGCAGCATCATTTCCCCCTCTTTTTCCCTTTGTTCCGCAGAAGAGAGGTTCCTGGTATTTTTCAAATCGGGAATTACCCGGATTTCAAAGCCTAAATAAAATCCTATCCTTTTGGCATAGACCTCCAAACCTTGCTGAAGCCATCCAGCATCAGTTTTTCCGGTTACCATAAGGATAATTTTCATACTACAAAGAATCAGAAAATTTCTAAATTTACGCTAAAATTAGTGAGCATTTGAATTTTGCACAGTTTTTGCTGAAAAATTCAGAAATTTTGAAACAATTCATTCATGAAAACAATTCACAAGGTATTGCTGATTTCCCTGATGCTGTTGGTCATTAACGGATTCTCAGAAAACCAGAAAGTGGAACCGGTTCCCGAAGAGATTTTGACCGGATTGAAAACCGGAAATGCCAAAATGCTGGCTGCCAGTTTTAACCAGAATGTGGAACTCGTCATTTTAAACGATGACAATGTGTACAGCAAAGCACAGGCAGAACAAATAGTATCAGGGTTTTTCAGTCAGAACCAGCCGGAGAAATTCTCAATCCTCCACCAGGTAGGCAAAGAAGGTGCAAAATACATCATCGGTCAGCTATTTACCAAACAGGGTGTTTTCAGGGTCGGCTTTCTTTTGAAAAAATCCGAGGGGAAAGAGATCATACATCAGTTAAGAATTGAAAAACAGGATTAAATCTATAACAACAAATTTGACAGTAATTAGCCAAAAGCTGACCAAAAGAATCAGTTTCTGGGCTAAAAGGATTACTTTACCTTTTCTGGATGGCGTGCCTGTCTATACAGTGGCTGTATTTTTCTGGAGAAGTATTGTAGATGGTTCATTGACCACCAGGGCTTCTGCCATTGCATACAGCTTTTTTCTCGCTCTTTTCCCGGCCACCATATTTTTATTTACCCTTATCCCCTATATTCCTATACCCAATTTTCAGGAAGAACTTTTCCAGTTGCTTAAGTCGGTTATTCCGGCCAGCACTTTTGATGCGGTGGAAGGTACGGTAGAAGATATTATAAAAATACCCCGTGGTGGTTTGTTATCTCTCGGTTTTCTGATGGCGATTATTTTTGCGACCAACGGCATATCCTCCATTATGGCAGCTTTTGATGCTACTGTCCATAGCATCAATCGCCGCACCTGGTATGGACAGTGGATGATTTCAGCTGTGTTGCTGGTTATCCTCTGGTTTTTACTGGCCATTGCGATTGGTCTGGTTACAGGCGGACAGGCTCTTTTGAAACACCTGGTTGAACACACCCAGCTTTTTGACCGGTTTACCTATCACCTGCTATCAATAACCAAATGGATCATCATCGTCGCCCTGTTTTTTTTCGCCTATTCTTTCCTTTATTACATGGCGCCCGCAAAGAAAACCAAATGGAGGTTTATATCTGCAGGTGGTACCCTGGCAACCCTCCTGAGCATCGGAACACTTTTTGGTTTTACCTATTACATCAACCATTTCAGCCAGTACAATAAACTCTACGGATCAATCGGAACCTTACTCATCATCCTGCTGCTGATTTACCTTATTGCACTGATCCTGCTGATCGGATTCGAATTAAATGCCAGTATTTATCAGGCCCATAAAGAACATTCCGAAAATGAATCGCTCTTTACACGCCTCCGTAAGCAAATCATCACTGATGAAACCCCTCCTGAACCTTAAATCTGCCGGAAAAATCAATCACTAAATTTGATCAACATACAGTCATGGAAAATCAGCTTATGCATATGAAAAGAAAATCATTTCCGTTCATTAGCTTTTTAATTCTTTCAATTGCACTTTCGTCCTGTTTGATTCCCTCCTCTCCGGAAACTTATGTTAAAAACTTTAGTCGTTTTGTTGGCGACGTTGAGAAAAACGGTGAAAAATTCAGCCTCTCCGACTGGCAATATGCCAATAAAAGATATGCCAGGTACATCGGGGAATGGTACGACAAGTTCAGCGGTGATCTCACCGTTGAACAGCAATCAGAGGTTCGGAATTTGAAAATCAGGTACCTGACCGAAAGAGGTAAAAACCGGTTTGCCCGGTTCTTCAAAAATGAACTCGGAAAAGACCTCGACGAAATCAAAGATGATGTTCAACATTACCTGAAAAAGGAACTCCCGCAGGATATGCAGGAGCTTGGCCGTGGAGCCAGGGAAATCGGAGACTCTGCCAAAAAGGTAATGCAGGAAATCATCCGCGATAATAAAAAGAAAGAATAGCCTTTTACAGTTTAATCGGGATTCCGTTGTAGAAATCAAGGATTTTGGAACGGAATACATATTCAAACTTGGCCTGAGTCAACTGTGACTGGGCGATGGTGAGGTTATTCTTGATCTGATTATATTCCACCGGTGTTACCATCCCAACATTCAGTTTTTCTTCGGCATAACGGAAGGCTTCTGTACTGGAATGAACTGCTTTCTCGCTTGAAATATATCTTTTCAGGGCAGATGTAGCATTGGTATAGGCCTGTTCGATATCCTTCTGAAGCATATTCTGGGAAGTCAGCAACCGGTATTTGTAATCCTCCACCTGGAGGGTGGCATTGGAAATACCATTCCTGACCTGGAACTGATTGAATATCGGAATATTCAGGGTAAGTCCAAATCCATATCGCTTGTTGTTGTTGAGCTGTTTCCCAAAAGCGATGGTCTTTTGACTGATCATATCTTTGTAATTGTCGTTGAAATTATCGTAGAAATTGGCGCCAAAACTCAGTCGGGGCCAGCGGGCTCCACGGGCTTGTTCCAACTGCACCATCGCGCTTTCCACCCTCAGCCGTGATGCTTCAATTTCCGGGCGGGTTTGCAATGCATTCTGGAAAACATTCTGCGAATTAAAGCTGAACATTCCTGCCTGTAATTCAGGCAAAACCGGTTTCTCAATTTTAAAGTACTTTGGAACAGGCAGTTCAAGCAGTTGGTACAGATTAAGATAGGCGAGCTGGGCCCGGTTCTGGTCAGTCACCAGTTGTACCTCCTCTTTGGCCAGCTGGGCTTCGATCTCAAATACAGCTCCCTTGGCCAGCCGGCCTGATTCCACCAGCTTTTCCGACCGGGCAATCTGCAGCCGGGTAACCTCCATCTGGGCTTCATCAATGCCAATCAATTCTTCAGCAAATAAAATCTCCAGGTAAAGAGCAGCAATATTCAAAATCAGATCATCTTTTGCTTTCTGATAATCCTGCATGGTCGCCTTCAGATCCAGGTCACGCTGTTTTACCAGATTCTGAAGCTGAAAACCGTTCCAAACCGTTACTTCAGTGCCCAGATACCCCGATAAGCTCATGGAATTGGTATTCTGATAGGTGTTTTCATAGGTCAGCGACCTCCCGAAATTGTAATTATTACCCAACTGTCCGTTCAGGTTGGGCAAACGGTTGCTGCGGGCCTGCGCCAGCTGGTTTTGCTGATAACCAACGGCCAGGTCCTGTTGTTTAATCTGAATGTTGTTTTCCAGTGCGTAATCAATGCATTGCTGCAGATTCCATTTTTCCTGCGCCGTGGTGGAAAGCCCACCTGCGGCCAAAAGAAGGAATATTAAAATAGTATAGAGTGTTTTCATTGTTTCTGAACTGTTTATTCCGATTGTGTTATCATAAATTATCCCCGCAAAGCTTTTTGCTTCTGTGGCCTCAGCCTTAACCATAACCTCAACATTAACCTCAACTCTTAGCCTCTTCCTTGTTTTCCGCCTTCTTTTTAGGATCCACTTTTTCTCCCTTCACCCGGTCGGTTTTGGCAAGGCCTTCCCTAACTTCGATATTGATGCCGTCAGATAAGCCGGTTTTGACAAATCTTTTTTCAAATTTCTGCGGATCAGTTTCCACCTCAACATAAGCCGAATCTTTTTCAAATTTCAGCATCCCTTCAGGAATGGTCAACACACTGTCGCGTTTGTCCAGCACTATGTTCGCATTGGCAGAATATCCTGAACGGATAAACTGGTCTTCCTTCAGTAAAAGGTCAGCCTTGATTTCAAACTGGATGGCTCCGTTTTCAATCTTTCCCTTGGGAGCGATATATTTCAGTACTGCATTGAACTTTTCATTATCAATCGCGCCAATGGTAAGTTCTATGTTCATCCCTTCCCTGATTTTTCCCACTTCCGTTTCATCGACCTTCCCGATGAAAATCATGTCGTTCATATCGGCAACAATGGCTATTGTCGTCCCGGCATTGAATGTATTGGCCTGGATTACGGAAAAACCTTCCTTGACCGGCACATCGAGTACCATGCCGTCAATCGTCGAGCGGATCAGTGTATTGGTGGTCTTGGCGGAGGATTTGGTAACCCCTTTCCGGATGAGATCCAGGTTGTTTTCTGACGACTTTACTTCCTCCATGGCGGAATTGTAGGCCAGCTGGGCTTTCTGGAATTCTTCCCTCGATATTACATCTTTCTCAAAAAGGGAAGTCTGACGATCATAATTGATCTTGGCATCCTCAAAACTGATTTTTGCCCGGTTTAACCTCGACTCGGCAGCGTTCAGGTTGACCATGTCGGGAATGATGTTCACCCTGGCAAGTATATCCCCCTTTTTCACCATGGTGCCGGCTTCTATGAAGATTTCCTCGACAATTCCCGAGACCTGGGGTTTAATTTCAATCTCCTTGCGTGGCTCTATGGATCCTGTTGCAACTGTTTTTTTGACAATGTTGGTAACTTCAGGACTTTTCACCTCATATACATCTGCCACAGGTCTCGATTTTTTATACAGAAAACCGAGTAGAT
>DAIDJX010000002.1 GCA_027451165.1 Prolixibacteraceae bacterium
AACCATATTTTTGTATTATGAAAAAAGGAGATACAATGTTTGTCAGGAATCATACCGGGTTACATCAGCTGGGCCGGGTAGCCGAAGAATTGCTGGCGCATTTTCCGGATGCAGAGGTTTTTGCTTTCTATGGAAATATGGGCGCCGGGAAAACTACCCTGATTCAGGAAATTTGCAAGGCGCTGCACTCCGACGACCGGGTAACCAGCCCTACTTTTGCCATTGTTAACCAATATTTTACCGATTCAGGAACGGCCATTTACCACTTTGATTTTTACCGGCTGAAAAATCTGGAAGAAGCTTACGATCTGGGCTATGAAGATTATTTTTACAGCGGCGCTTATTGTCTGATCGAGTGGCCTGAAAAAGTGGAGCCTTTGCTTCCGGACAACCATGTCAAAGTTACGCTGGAAGAGGAGTCCCAAGGATGGAGGGTGATAACTGCTGTAAACAATTTTTCAGGTTTTGAAAATACCTGAAAGGATCGTACCTTTCAATCCCTATTTAAACCAATTGTCATGGCGGATAAAGAAACAAGACCTTCAGGAATTACCGGTACACTTTTTCTTCCCAAGGAGGAAATGCTTGAAATACAGCTAAGGGAGAAAAAATTCAACATTGGCATTCCGTCTGATCTGTCGAGGGTTGAATACCGTGTACCCCTGACGCCTCAGGCCGTGGAACTGCTGGTATCCTACGGGCATGAAATACACATAGAAACCAATGCTGGAATAAAAGCCAGTTATTCTGACCAGGATTACAGGGCGGCAGGCGCGAAAATCACTGAGAAAAAAGAAGAAATTTTTCAGTGCGACATTATTATCCGGGTTGCCCCTTTCAATGAAGAAGAGATTGACCTGTTGCGGGGAAACCAGGTGATCATGTCCAACATGCAGGTACAATCCCATTGTCTGGCTACGATTGAAAAGCTTATGCAGAAATAGGTGACTTGCGTGGCCTATGAATACATGGAGAACGAAGACGGCTATCTGCCCTTTGTTCACCAGATGAGTCAGATTTCAGGAATTGCGGCCATCACCATTGCCAGCGAATACCTCAGTACTTCACGGGAAGGTAAAGGGGTACTGTTTGGTGCTGTTACCGGGATTACCCCGGCAGAACTGATCATCATCGGAGCGGGTACGGCCGCTGAGTTTGCTGCCCGCGTAGCGCTTGGCCTTGGCATCATGGTAAAGGTTTTTGACAGTTCCGTGGATGAACTCTGCCACCTGGAAGAGCGCCTGGGGAGGAAGGTATATACTTCGGTCTTTTATCCGCGGGTGTTGAAAAAAGCGCTGCTTTCTGCTGATGTAGTGATCGGTGCCATGCCTTTCAACGCCACTCCCAGGTTCAGGGTGACCGAAGACCTGGTGAAAACCATGAAGGAAGGATCGGTGATTATTGACCTGAATATTTCCCAGGGGGGATGTTTTGAAACTTCCCGGCTGACAAACCTGAATCAGCCGGTATTCCGGGAATATGGGGTTATCCACTATTGCGTGCCCAATATACCTTCGCTGGTAGCCAGGACGGCCTCCATCTCGATGAGCAATATTCTGATACCCAAATTACTATCCATCGGTGATGCAGGTGGAGTGGATCATTATATTAAAGTTTCCGGGGGATTCAGGAAAGGAGTGTACCTCTTCCATGGTATCCTGACGAACCGGGACATTGGTCATCATTTTAACCTGCCGTCAAAAGATATTGATTTACTGTTGGCTGCTTTCTGAATGCCTGGCCAGCAGAAGCATGGAGACCGGTGGGACCGTAACCGTACTGCCGGCAATGTTGGAAATTCCTTCTTCCCGGATGTCGTCTTCAAAAGCGATGAGGGTGAAGGGGCCTTCGTTTACCTGAACTTCCACCTCTTCGGAATTTGCATTGAAAACGACCACCACCTTTTTCCATTTATCCCCCAACCCATGGCCATCAATACAATAGGCAATCACGCCCAACTGATATTTCGTGCAGAAGTTCAGGTTTTTCCGGATCCTGTCGGCAGAAGAGATGCGGAACACCGGATGATTTTTACGTAAACTGATCAGTTTCCGGAAATAGCTGTTGACGTCCAGGCAGGTAGCCTTCAGGCTCCAGTCCAGCTGATTAACCGGGTCTGGAGACAAATAGGAGTTCCCATGGCCTCCTTTGGTCCGGCAAAATTCCACGCCGGAGTGGAGAAATGGAATTCCCTGAGAGGTAAGCAGAATGGCTCCGGCCAGTTTTACCCTCCTTTTAAGTTCCTCCCCGGAAGCCTCCGGAAGGCTCATTTTCAGTTTGTCAAAAAGCGTATAATTATCGTGGCAGGAGACATAGTTGATGCACTGTGAGGGTTCCATAGCCCAGGGCTCCGGCGAACTTTCCACATAGCTGTATACAATCTGCGGGTGCCACACTGCTCCGGCAATTCCAAATTTAACGGCTTCTTCCCGCAATACCAGACCGCTCACAAAACCCTTGCTTTCTTTAAGCCCGTGGTTCCCTTTCAGCGCATCGCGCATGTCGTCACAAAAAGCGGCGATACCGGGAAGGTGAGAAATGTTCCGTTTGACAGCCCTGCGGTATTCCGGCATGGGGCTTGGCCCGGCAGTCCATCCTTCCCCGAACAGCAGGATCCGCGGATTGATCTTGTTGATCTCGAAACGGATATGGCGCATGGTTTCATTGTCAAAAATGCCCATCAGGTCAAAGCGGAAACCGTCAATATGATATTCCTTGATCCAGTAAAGCAGGGAGTCAATGATGAATTTACGGACCATCGATCTTTCCGATGCAATTTCGTTGCCACAGCCCGAAGCATTGGAAAAAGAGCCGTCGGAATTCTGCCGGTAAAAATAGCCTGGAACTGTTTGGTTAAAAACAGAACCCTTGGTGAGCCAGGTATGGTTGTAAACCACATCGAGAATTACCCCGATCCCCTGCTGGTGGAGGGCCATTACAAGCATTTTGAGTTCCCTGATCCTGATCGTCCCATCGTAAGGGGAGGTAGCATAGGAGCCTTCCGGGGAATTGTAATGTTGCGGATCATAGCCCCAGTTGTATTTGAGCAGGGGAAATTCTTCATCCACACTCTGAAAATCGTTGACCGGCAACAGGTGTACATGGGTAATCCCCAATTCCTTTAAATGGGACAAGCCGGTGTATAAACCTTCCGGAGAAAGGGTGTTCTCTTCGGTGAAACCAAGAAATTTTCCCTTATGGGTTATTCCTGAACTTTCAGCAATGGAAAAATCCCTGACATGGGTTTCATAGATAATCCAGTCGGTGAAGTTATGGTAATGTGGCCCCTGATCAAGCTCCCATCCGTCGGGCAGGGTAAGCTGCGGATCAAAAATCATCCCCCTCAGGCCATTGACACCGGTAGCTCTGGCATAAGGATCAGGTACCTCGTGCAACCATTCTCCGTCAAAAACCTGAAAAGTGTAATACCAACCCTGCAGATCTTCCTGTTCTTCGTAGGCCCAAACGCCGGAATGAAGCGGTTGCATGGACATACTTCTGGCCGGCTTACCCTGTTTCCCTGAACGATATAACCTGATTTCCACCATCCTGGCAGTGGGCGCCCAAATCCGGAAAGTGGTTTTCTCAGCTGTACGGCTTACCCCCAGGTCTTCTCCGGAATAGTGCGGGTAAGTCGAGAAATCGATGTGATCGAAATGCCAGCTTCTCATTTTACCGGAATAGGGATTTTCGGACGGAAATGCTTTTGGAAGCCCTGATTTGTCCTTTTACATCGGAAATGCGCACCATAATCCGGGAATATTTCTTCAGGCTGGAATCATACTGAAAAAAACTGTCCATATCGATGCTCAACTCATGGCTCATGCCGGGATCCAGGAAAAGGGGGTAATACAGGTGCCCTTCAGATCCTTTCAGGGTAAGCTTTCTCCGGATGAAAAAATGACTGAATACCAACAGGGGCCTGGCTATATCTACGGGTTCCGGTCCTGCATTTTTTACGGTCAGGTAAAGTGTTCTGGGCAGATATAGCCTGTCTTTGTCAAGCGTGACTTCAAGAATTTTCCTGGGTTTATTGATCAGCCGGCGTATCAGCAAATAAAGGACAAGGGGTACTGTAGCCACTATCAACAAGGCTATCAGTACATTCGGGTCCTGCAGGTTAAACGGAATCGTCTGACCAATCATCATAAGGCATTATTTACATAAAAAACGGAACAAATCCGGGCAAAAATAACCTTTTAAAAGGATTCATGTTCAGTGCGCCGGATGATTTCTTCCTGAAGGTCTTCTCCCAGATCATTAAAGTAGTCGCTGTAACCTGCCACACGGACGATCAGGTCGCGGTAATTTTCAGGATGTTTTTGTGCATCCCGCAACATATCGGCACTGACCACATTGAATTGAATATGGTGACCGTCCATCCGGAAATAGCTTCTGACCAGGGATGCCACTTTGCGGATGGCTTCCTCATTTTCAAAAAAGGAAGGAGAGAATTTCTGGTTGAGCAGGGTTCCGCCGGTGCGGAGATGGTCTATTTTGGCAGCAGATTTAATGACGGCAGTTGGCCCGTGGGAATCGGCTCCCTGAACCGGGGAAATGCCTTCAGAAACCGGCTTTCCTGCTTTCCGGCCATCGGCACTGGCCTGCATAACGCTTCCGAAGTAAATATGACAGGTGGTTGGCAGCAGGTTGATGCGGTAGGTGGCGCCCCGCGGCGAAGTTCTGCCATTCACGGCATCGTAATAAATCTCGAAGACATCGCTCAGCTGTTCATCTGCCTCCGGATCATCATTTCCATATTTGGGGGTGTGGTAAATCAGTCGGTACCGCAAATCTTCATGTCCTTCAAAATCAGCTTCAAGCGCCAGTAGCAGCTGTGTCAACGTAGTCAACCCATCATCAAAAACAATTTTCCGGATGGCCGTGAGACTGTCGGTGACCGTACCCACTCCGACACCCTGCACATAATTGGTGTTGTAGCGGGCCCCTCCGCAGCTATAGTCTGTACCCCGGGAGACACAGTCGTCAATGATCAGCGACAGGAAAGGTGTGGGGATATGCTCCATGAAGATGGATTCGATGATGTTGCTCCCCTTTACCTTGATGCCGGCGAAGTGGTTTACCTGCTTGCGGAAAGCATCCAGCAACTGATAGTAGGTATCAAAGTCCTCAATTTGCCCGGTTTGTAACCCGATTATTTTGTCTGTCCGGGGATCATATCCGTTGTGAAGGGTGATTTCCAGTATCTTGGGAAGGTTGAAGTAGCCGGTCAGTATATAGCTTTCTGTTCCGAAGGCACCGCTTTCCACACATCCGCTGGCTCCTCCGTTCCGGGCATCCGCAATGTCTTTTCCCTGGCGGGTCAGTTCCTGGATGATCGCATCGGTGTTAAAAATGGAGGGTTGCCCAAAACCGGTTTTGACGATTCTTACTGCCCTTTCAATAAAGCGGTCAGGATTTTTCTTACTCAGCTGGACCATGGAGCTGGGCTGGAGCAACCTCATTTCTTCGATTACATCCAGCAGGATATAGCTCATTTCATTCACCGCATCCGAACCGTCTTCCTTCACACCGCCTATATTGATCAGGGCAAAATCGGTATAGGTGTTGCTTTCAAGGGCGGTTACCCCCACCTTGGGCGGGGCCGGATGGTTGTTGAATTTTATCCAGAACGACTGCAACAACTCCACAGCATCTTCTTTGGTCAGGGAACCAGCATCGGTTTCCATGCGGTAAAAAGGCATCAGGTGCTGGTCGAGCCGGCCGGGATTGAAGCTATCCCAGGGGTTGAGCTCAGTAACCACCCCCAGGTGTACGAACCAATAGTATTGTAAAGCTTCGTGGAAGGTCTGCGGAGCATTGGCCGGGACATTACGGCAAACCTGGGCCATGCCTTCCAGTTCTTTTTTTCTCTGTTCATCTTTTTCCGAAGAGGCCAGTTCATCCAGTATTACAGCATGTCTTTCTGCATAGCTGATGATGGCTTCGGCGGCAATTTTCATTCCGAGGAGTTCCTGAAGCCGGGGAAATGCCAGCGGGTCGCCCATAAAATCAAGCTTTGAGATCACTGCTTCAATGTCGGAAATGATCTCTGACATGCCTTTCCGGTAAATTTTCCCTCCGGCAACTGTATGCCCTGGTGCCCGTTGTTCCATAAACTCTGTGAAAATGCCGGCCCGGTAAGCATCGTGCCAGTCCTTTGGCAGGGCCTCCATCATCCGGTCACGGTTGGAACGGCCCTTCCAGAAGGGGATGATCACCTCACGGTAAGCTTCCCTGGTGGCTTCATCCACCCTGAACCATACCTTTTCCCGGCTGTTCAGGATGTCCAGATCCTGTAACGAATGAACATTGATTTCCGGATAGGTGGGGGTGGCCTTGGGTGCCGGACCCCGTTCCCCGACAATCAACTCCCCGTCGTTGATGCAAATGCTTTTGTTCTCCAGGATATGCCGGAAGGCTTTTGCCCTTTGTACAGGTACGGAATCCCCAAAGGCCAGATGGTTTTTGTAAAACTCAGTGACCAATAATGCCCGTTCTGCTGAAATCCTTGGTTCAGCATTCAGGCTTTCTTCCCGCAACTTTTGTATTCTTGGTGTCATAGAATTTCGGATTTCGGATTTGAGATTTCGGATTTGAGATTTCGGATTTAATCAACCTCCTATTGTTACTTTATGACCATTGCTATTAAAAAGAGAATAAATTTCGTCCATTTCCTGACTGTCCGGTTTTCCCGACTCACCGGGCATTTCACAACAGATTCCCAATTTGTCGTATTTGTGCATCCCGATGCGGTGGTAAGGAAGCAAATCAACCTGCTCCAGGTTTTCAGCATAAGGCGTCAGGAATTCCAGTGTGGCGGTCAGGTTGTCCCTGGTGGCAGTGTAACCGGCAACTACAGGTATCCTTACTCTGACCGGTTTACCCTGCTGCATCAACCACCTGAAATTGTCCAGGATCAATTGGTTGTCTGCTCCGGTGAATTGTTCATGCTTCCTCATGTCCATCATTTTCAGGTCAAAAAGAAACAGGGAAGTAAAAGGCATAATCCTTAACAGGTCCTCCTGAAGAGCAAATCCGGAGGTATCAACGGCCGTGTGAAATGCGTTTTCCTGACAGGCTTTCAGCATTTCCAGCAGAAACCGGGGTTGCATCAACGGTTCCCCTCCTGAAAAGGTAACTCCCCCCTGGCTTTCCTCCATGACCAGCCGCTCTTTCTCCAGCTCCTTCATAAGATCATTCACCGTAACTTTTCTGCCAATGATTTCCTTCTCGCGGTAAAGCCGGTCATCAAGCCTGATTTCCCGCTCAGCAGATTCCGGTTCCGGTTTCCAGCTTTCCGGGTTGTGGCACCAAAGGCAACGAAGCGGACAGCCTTTCAGGAAGACCGTGGTGCGGATTCCCGGGCCGTCGTGAACTGCAAACCTTTTGAAATCGAAGATCGTGCCCTGCATGGTGAAAGAATTAATGTATGATTTCGGATTTCGGATGTACGATTTCGGATTTGCCTGCGGACACTCCTGCCTTTAATTCCGAAATCGTACATCCGAAATCCGAAATCGTACATCCGAAATCCGAAATATCCTGACCTGTCAAAGGCCGGTTCAAAGAATCCAGCACTCGAAAAGCCCCTTGCCGAAGTGGTGGTAGAGGTTGAGATGGTATGTAATCCGTTGTTTCATGTTTTCAGGGGATAAAAGTAAGAAAATTTCGGATTTATGCTGAATTCCCTATCTTTGCGACCTTTATAAATGATTTTATGGAAGTTAAAGTCATCAACCGTTCTGACAATCCCTTGCCGGCATACAGTACGCTGCATGCTGCCGGCATGGATATCAGGGCTTTTCTGCCGGAAGAAGTGGTGTTAAAGCCACTGGAGCGCAAGCTGATTCCGACCGGTCTTTTCCTTGAAATTCCGGTAGGGTATGAGGCACAGATCAGACCCCGGAGCGGTTTAGCCATCCGGAACGGGATTACGGTGTTGAATACACCGGGCACCATTGATGCTGATTACCGCGGAGAGGTGTGCATAATCCTGGTAAACCTCTCTGCGGAAGAATTCACCATCCGGAATGGTGACCGTATTTGTCAGATGGTGATTGCAGCCCATGAAAAGGTAGAATGGAAGCTGTCCGAAGAACTGAATAATTCCGACAGAGGAGATGGAGGTTTCGGGCATACCGGAAAAAACTGATAGCATGAGACAAACAAATTTCTGGATAATATTACTTCTTGCTACGCTTCTTGCGGCTTGTTCAGGACAAAAGAAAGCGTTAAAATCGGGCAATCCTGAGGAAGCTGCTGCTGCAGCAGTGGTTGCAGAAGACGAGAAGAAGGCCCGTTTTGAGGAGCTTTTTATTGAGGCATTGAAGCAGAAGATGGTGGGTAATCCACAGAAGGCAGTGCTTTACCTTAACTCCTGTCTGGAAATGGATCCCCGGTCATCGGCTGCCATGTATGAACTGGCCAATCTTCATCTTATGAACAATGACCTGGTCAGTGCGGCAAGTTTGCTTGAGAAGGCCATTGCCATTTCACCGCAGAACAAGTGGTATAAGTTACTGCTGGCCAGGATATACCAGCAAACCGACAAGAGCATGGAAGCCGCTGCGCTTTACGAAAGGCTGTCGGCTCTTGAGCCCAATAATCCGGAGTACCTTTTTTTGGAAGCTCAGGAGCAGGCCAAGGCGAAGAAGTATGATGAAGCCATCAAAACGCTGAATGAACTGGAGAAGAAAACCGGGATTAATGAACAGGTTTCCACAGCCAAACAGGAGGTTTTTGTCGAAGCCGGAAAAATTAAGGAAGCTTTCGCGGAAATCAACCGGCTGATTGCCTCCAATCCTGCCGATCCGAGGTATGTCGGACTGCTGGCTGATTTATACAAGGACCAGGGCGATAAGGAGAATGCCCTGAAAAATTACCTGAAAATCCTGAAAATGGATCCGGAGAATGGATTCGTTAATTTTTCCTTGTCAGATTTTTACCTTGAACAGGGAGATACCCTCCGGGCTGTTGATTATCTTCTGAAAGGCTTTGCCAATGAAGAGGTGGATACGGATACCAAGTTACAGCTTTACCTGTTGTATACCGGGGAAAATACCAAACTCAACTTAAAGCCGGAGCAAACTGAGCAGTTGATTGATGTGCTGATCCGTAATAACACGGAAGATCCCAGGGTTTATACGGTTTATGCTGAATACCTTATCCGGAACAAGCGGCCTAAGGAAGCAAGGGAGCAATTGCTGAAGGTGACTGCTTCCGGCGAAAACGATTTTGCCATTTGGGAGCAAATCCTCTACATTGACAACGATCTCCTCGACTGGCAGGCCTTGTATGATCATGGCAAAATGGCGCTTGAAAGGTTTCCCAACCACGCCATGGTCTATTTTCTTCAGGCTGTCGGCGCCCTTCAGTTGAACAAATACGCAGAAGCCATTTCCCTTGCTGATGAAGGTTTGAATTATGTGGTTGACAATAAAGCACTTGAGGGACAGTTTGTTTTTCTGAAAGGCGAAGCCAAATACAAGCTGAAACAACTCCAGGAGGCATTCCAGCTTTTTGACAGGGCGGTAGAACTGGATCCGGAGAATTATATAGCCCTGAACAATTATGCCTATTACCTTTCCCTGGCCGAAAAAGACCTGGAAAAAGCAGAACGGATGAGCGGAAGAGTGATTGAAAAGTTTCCCGACAACGCCACCTATCTTGACACCTATGCCTGGGTGCTGTTTAAAAAGAAAAACTACACCCTGGCGAAGTTTTACATGGAAACAGCATTGTCACATAGCGAAGAGGAGTCTTCCACCCTGGTTGAACATTACGGAGATATTCTTTTTATGCTGAATGACACGGCGGGAGCGTTGAAGAATTGGGAAAAAGCGCTGGAAATGGGCAACGACTCCAGTGTCCTGAAACAGAAAATTGCAGAAAAAAAATACATCAGGGAAGAATAAATGAGGTATCCAGTCAGGCCAATCCTAATTGGCAGCATTTTGCTGGTAATTGGTTTTCTCCATTCCTGTAAAACTCCGGAGAAAGTGACCGAAACCAGGTTGCGCCCTGTGAGCGCAGTGAAACTGTTTAAAAAGGCTGAGGAAAATACGTTTGATTATCAAACATTCTCTATAAAAAGGATAAATATTCAGATGGATAACGGCAAGACCAGAACTTCTTTCAGGGCAGGCGTTTCTGCATTGAAAGACAGTATGGTTCTGGTTTCTGTAACAAAAATGAATATTCTTTTGGCGAGGATACTTCTCTCACACGACAGTGTGATTTATGTTAATTATTTTGACAAAACCTATTATTCCGGAGGATACGGGCCGGTATGTGACCTGATGAATTTTGATCTGGATTTTCAAACTATTCAGGCCATTGTTTCCGCCAATATTTTTTCCCTGTTCGACACCCAGAAGGAATTGCGTGATTATAAAACCTGGACGGAAAACAACCGTTATGTCCTGCAGTCAGAAGCAATCCGGAAACTTTCCCGGATGGAAGCCAAAGGAAAAACCAACCGGATGGAAAAGTTCATAAAAAAGCTGGATGAAGAGATATCGGTGATTCAGACGTTTTATTTTGATCCGCTGCTTTATGTGATCCGGAAACTGGAGCTGATCGACAAGAATTCCCCCCGCCGGGTTGAACTGACGTTTGATGAATATGAACAGATAGGGATGAAGTTTTTCCCTGCATCGGTCGGAATGAAATTTCATTCCGACTCCACTGAGCTTGAAGTTCAGGCCAGGATGTCCAGTTTCTCCATTGATGATGGCGATCAGGTTACACTGAAGATACCTGAAAAATATGAAAGGATTTTCTTAAATTAGTCCGCATGAAAATTGCCGTTGTTGCCCTGATTGTGTTGTTGGGTGCCGGTTATTCCTTAAATGGTCAGTCTCTGGAGGAGCTGCGGAAGAAAAAGCAATCGGCATCGGAGGAGATACGGTTTACCAATGAATTGTTGGGAAAAGTCAATGAGAGTCAGAAAACTACCCTTGGAAAACTGCGGCTGCTGAACCGTCAGATCGAACAGCGTCAACAGTTAATCTCCACCATTTCGTCGGAGGTTTCCTTATTGCAGATGCTGATTGATGACAATACCCTGGTCGTAGATCTGTTGTCGTCGGATCTTGAAAAAATACGGCAGGAGTATGCTGAGATGGTCAGGTTTGCCTGGAAAAACCGGAACACCTATGATAAGATTCTCTTTTTCCTGTCAGCAGATAACTTTAACCAGGCTTTTCAACGCTATGTCTGGTTTAGGCAATATGCAGAATCCCGTAAAAAGCAATCGGAAATAATGGCTTCCATTCAGGCCATCCTTACCAGAAAAGTGAGCGATTTAAAAATTCAACAGATGGTACAGCAGGGGGTTATTTCCGAAAAACAGGAAGAAAACCGCAAACTCAACAACCAGAAGAAACAACAGGATGTGGTGGCTAAAGACCTCCAGAGAAAGAAAAATGACCTTCAGAATAAACTGAACCGGCAAAGGCGCATAGAGCAGCAACTGGCGGATGAGATTCAGAAGATTATCGAAGAGGAAACGAAAAAAGCGGCTAAGTCTGGAAAGCCGGGAATGGGAATCACACCTGAACAGGAACTGGCAGGGAGTAATTTTGAACAAAACCGGCGAAAATTGCCCTGGCCGGTGGAAAAAGGGGTAATTACTGAGAAATTCGGGATACAGCCGCATCCCGTGTTGGCAAAAGTTACGGTCAACAACAACGGAGTCAGCATTGCCACAACGCCGGGAGCTAAGGCCAGGGCCGTATTCCAGGGAGAGATCTCACGCGTATTCGGGATTACCGGTGGTAACCTGGCTGTCATTGTGCGGCATGGCCATTACCTGACTGTCTATTCCAACCTGGTTGGGGTTACCGTGAAAAAAGGAGACCAGATCGCAGCCAAACAATCGCTTGGAACGGTTTATTCTGACCCGGAAGAGGAAAATAAAACGCTGTTGAAGTTTCAGATCTGGAAAGAGAGCCAGAAGCTAAACCCTGAAGACTGGCTGGCCCGCTAGTCAGCAGCCCACGGTGATAACAGGTAGTATGCCGATGTGGTAAAGAGATTCCTGATTCCAGATATTGCAGAAATCCAGGCAGCTTGGGCTACCGGACGAAAGCCAAATTTCACTTCGTAGTTGGGATTAATCAGGAAGTGTTTTTTGGAAACGATCCTGTAAGCCTGATTTTTGATTATCCTTTCAAATCTTTCAATGGAAATCCCTGTTTCCTTTACCTCCATCAGGTTTTCCACGGTGGCCTCGCTTTCTCCGCTTATCCGGAGGAGTCCACGGTATATCCGCAAGGGAAGCAGGTGAATCCAGGGAAGATGACCGGTGATTTTGTTCCGGCAAATTTGCTGATGCCCCCCAAATGGATTTTGCCAGGGTGGAAAAGCCAGGAAAAAAAGGGCGCTTTGGCGCATATAGGGTTTAACGAAAGCCATGAACCGTTCCTGGTCGTGGATGTGTTCAATGACGTCACGCATAATGACCACATCATAAGGATCCTTTGGCAGTTCTGACTGATAGATGTCTTCACACAGCAACTGCAACCTGTCACTGCGGGGATGATCCTGAAAAAAGGTACGGGCAAGGCTGATCTTGTGTTCGGAAAGATCAATACCCGTTACCTGGCATCCGGCATCCAGAAAAGGTTTCAAGTTGCCCCCTTCTCCACAGCCTATTTCAAGGATGCGTAAACCGGCTGTTATTGGCTGGTATTTTTCAATAAATGGGAAAACAAATTTCCGGGTAGTAATTTCCTGTTCCAGAAAATACTGCTGGCGGTTGGTGTGCCTTTGCTGCATAATCAGATATTGGCTGTTTTTCGCAAGCCCTGAACATTCAGGATTTTAATCTTTCTTCCCTGAAGTTCAATCAGCTGGTCGGCCCTGAATTCTGACAGCAACCGGATAACCGATTCTGTGGCTGTTCCCACCATGTTGGCCAGCTCCTCCCGGGTAAGCGATATCTGTAGCATATCCTGGCGATCGGTGTCGAAGTTGTCACGCAGGAGCAACAAAACTTCTGCAAGTCGCTCCCTTACCGATTTCTGGGCTATGTCAGTGATGTAATCATTGGCTTCCCTTAACTCCCTGCAGACAATCTGGAGCATGTGGTGCGAAAAATGCCAGTTGTTCTGGATCAGGTAAAGTAAAGTCTGATAAGGAATATGACACAAAACCGCATCTTCGATGACTTTGGCTGTCGTACAGGCCAGTTCCTGGCTTAAAAGGGAACGGTAGGCAATAATCTCCCCCTTTTTGGCAAATTTTATGATTTGCTCCTTTCCGTCAATACCCGTTTTGTATATTTTCAGGATACCCCGTGTAACGCAGAAAAATCCGGTCAGGCGACTTCCTTCCCGGTAAATTACAGTCCCTTTCTTAAAGGTGGAACAGCTCTTTTCAAAATTCAGCCGCTTCATCTCCTCCTCCGTGAGCTTCTTGAACAGCAGGAAACCGCTCAGATCAGTGTCATCCTCATTGGGCCTTTTGTTGATCATACTATTATTTCTTTTGCGTTACAATACTCTTTTAAATGACAATAAACCCCATGAAATCAGGCATCCAAATATACATCATCATTCTGAGAAGAAAAAATTTTCTTGCAGGACGAACAAATAAAAGACATATTTGTCTTTATATCTGATTAAATAAATAAGCAAATGAAAACAATTGGAAAAATCAGTGTAATAATCTTGTTGATTATATTTTCAGCGGGTATTGTAAATGCAGCAGATTTTAAGGTGAATCCTGCAGCAAGTTTGGTAAAATGGAATGGAAAGAAAGTTACCGGTGAGCATTACGGAACTATCTCTGTTAAAAGTGGTACCCTCCAGTCTGATGCGGCGGGATTGACCGGAGGTCAGGTGGATATTGACATGACCTCTATCGTCAATGAGGATTTGAAAGATGCCGGCATTAATGCTAAGTTGGTCGGGCACCTGAAATCGGATGATTTCTTTTCAGTGGAAAAATTTCCCATAGCATCACTTAAGCTGACCGGGGTAAAAAAGCTTTCCGGGAATAATCATGAACTGACCGGGAATCTGACGATAAAAGGAATTACCCACCCCATTACCTTTACTGCAACTGTAGGTCAGGAGGGTAAAGCGCTGGTGGCTTCTGGAAAGATGACCATCAACCGGGCAAAATATGAAGTCCGTTATGGTTCCGGGTCATTTTTTCAGGGCTTGGGTGACAAAATGATTTATGATGATTTCACCCTTGATTTCCGCCTCGTCACAGAATAATTGAGCGCTGATGCCCTTTCTGGCAGGGAATTTAGTAACAACACTTCCCTGGTCCATGCGACTATCGGGAATGTTGATTCAAACAGAGAGAAGATTATCTTTTCTCTGTTTTTTATTTTTTCTTTTCTGATTTTTCTTCTTCTGGCATCCAGGGCGGTTTGATTTCAGTAATGGTCAGTTCTTCCACCAGCAATTCACCGCCATTGTTGAAAAGGATAAAATCCCTGTCGTTTTCTTCCGGAAAGATCAGTGAGGAGATACTGGCAATTCCACCATTGGCATACACTTCTGCTGATGCCCGGTCAATAAGGATATCAAGGGAAATTTTATTGTCGAGCGGTGCCAGTCCGATGGAATGGCCCATTAAAGAAAGTGTTTGGCGTTTGACATTATACAACAGTTCTATTCCCGGATTCTTTTTTCCGACCCTTAGCATGAAGCCGAAAGAATCGCAATTTTTCAGGTCAAAGCGGCCTTTGATTCTGAAGCAGTCACCCTGGGCTTTTTTGATAAGGTTCTTGTTGATGCCGGGGATTAGTTTTTCATCTTTCCATTCCAGCTGTTTCCCATACAGTTTTTCAATTTCCCGGACCGGTTGGCGGGTAAGGAAAATACCCGTGCTGATTTTCCGCAGAGCGAGTTCCACCGGGAAAGTTAACTGCCCCGAGAAAGGCATTTCAGGCCATTCTCCCTGGCTAAGCCCGGCAATTTGGATGGTTCTGCCATCATCTGCAGGAAGGTTGACTATATTAGCAGGGCAGATAAAGTTTGGGCCGAAATCACTTTTCATCCGGATGCTTTCCGGCATGAACGTAAATCCGTTGAAGGTTCCGATGATGTAGTTTCCGTTAGCCTCCATAACTACCCACCGGGTTTCGTCGGAGCGGTTATTGACTTTCAACTCCATCACTGAAGGATATTCTGAAAATCCTGCCAGGTGGCTGCCGAATTCCCAGTCCAGCAAATTTTTGGAATGATAGAAGGAAAACCCCTTTTTCCGGATGTCTTTTTCGGGAATGGTGTAGACAACCATGACCCACTTTTTGGAATTGTTGTGCCAGAAAATCCGGGGATTCTGTACATCATTCGCCGGTTTTCCGGCCAGAACAGGATCACGCTCAGATTTTTTCCAGGTTTTACCCTGATCGGTACTGATCAGAAGGTGTAGTCCGCACTGGTTTTCAGAATAGAAAAAGGCAAGTGCAGGATTGTTCCCCTGCTGAAAGCCCAGCACATTTTCCTTATCGGCAACCAGAGTTCCTGACTGGATGGAATTGCAGATGGTATCCCCTTGGTTACCCGAAGGATTGATTACATCCGGCAAAAACTGCCAGTTGAGCATATCTTTGCTCACTGCATGGCCCAGGATCAGGTTTTCCGGATTTTTCGCTTTGGGATTGTGTTGGTAATACAAATGATACTCCCCGTTTTGGAACAGGATTCCGGCAGGATTACCCAGGTAATTTTTCTCAGTGGAGAAATGAAATTGGGGCCGGTATTTTTCATTCCGGATTTCTTCAGGATCGCTGAAGGAGAGCAGCAGTAAAAACCCGGCAGTCAGTATTCCTGTCAATATGGTTGATTTCATCTTTATTTTTTTGTTTCGGCTAAGCTATGAAAAAATCAATAGAGTTTCTTTCTTTTGATCAGATAAGCCAGTAAAACATGCCGAAAATCCTGGTTTATGTCAGCTTCAGCCAGATCTATCCGGTATTGCCCGCACCTGACCCGGAGTTCTCCGAAATAATCTTCCACACTGCTGGTATACAGGTTTTTGACTTCCCATGGGTTTAATTTTACCGTTTGCTGTGTTTCCAGGTCAACAAAGCGGTGTGGCCGGTTGGAGAACCGGAATTCCCTTTCCTGTTGGTGGTCAGTAACGTGAAACAGAAGCACTTCATGCTTGTTGTACCTTAAATGCTGAAGGGCGGCAAATAGTTCTTCGGTTTTCCCGTTGTCCAACATATCGCTGAAGATCACTACCAGGGAGCGTTTGTGGATATTTTCCGCGATTTGGTGGAGAACTGCGGTGGTATTGGTGTTTTTCATCAGGGGTACCTGCCCGGGGCGGAGTAATTCCGCCATTTTTTGCATCATGACCTCAGCATGTACAGGCGATAAACGGGCTTGCGAATGGAATTCGATGTCTTCGGAAAAGAGGGTAAGCCCTACGGCATCCCTTTGTTTGCGAAGCAGGTGAATCAGGGCTGCAGCGGTATAGACCGAAAAGGCCAGCTTATTATAGGCTGGGCCCTGAGACTTTGACCAGGGGAACAACATGGATGAAGAGGTGTCAATCACCAGCTGGCAGCGAAGGTTGGTCTCTTCCTCGTATTGCTTCACAAACAGTTTGTCTGTTCTGGCAAAGAGTTTCCAGTCAATGGGCCTTGTCGATTCCCCCTGGTTATAAAGACGGTGCTCGGCGAATTCTACGGAAAAGCCATGAAAAGGACTGCGGTGAAGGCCGGTAATAAAACCTTCCACCACCTCACGGGCAATCAGTTCCAAATGGTCAAATTCCTGAAATTCCTGAATATCTTTCAGATTCTTCATAGGCAACCTACCGGTTTATGCTTCATTTGTGTGTGGCTGATCAAACCGGAGGGAAGTATACAGATAGGTTAAAGGAGCGCATTCAGTTTGCTGACAAGGGTCTGCTTCGGGCAGGCGCCAACCTGTTTGTCAGCCATTTTCCCGTTTTTGAGGAACAGCACGGTAGGAATATTGCGGATTCCAAACATTCCGGCAATTTCAGGACTGTTATCCACATTCACTTTGCCGATCACTGCAGTTCCTTCAAATTCTTTTGCCATTTCCTCCACAAATGGAGCAATCATTCTGCAGGGACCACACCAGGGAGCCCAAAAATCGAGCATTACCGGCTGATTGGATTCCATCACCAGTTGCTGATAATTGTTGTCAGTAATTTCAATTGCCATAGTACTTTTTATTTTTTAAATTCATTGATTGATCGGGTGCAAAAATAGTCAATTGATGCGATATGTAATTTCAGGGTAGAGTTCAAAAAAGGAAAAATAATCGTTACTCACCAGTATTTTGGTATTCCTGGAGAAAAGGGTTACCGAGTTTCCGGTTTCTTCGTCCAACACATTGAATTTCAGAAATGTACTACCCTTGTTCTTTTTTGTTATTTTTTCGAGCTCGTGAATGACCGGGCTGTTGACCAGCGCCAGCGGAATATTGATCGTGAAGTTTTTGATCTGGTTTTTCCTGACTTCTGAAAGCAGGTCGATATGATTTATCCTGAATTCCATGGCTTCAGAGTTATACCGTTTCTGGACTTTCCCTTTGACAAGGATAAACAGACCTGTTTTGCAATATTTTCCGAATTCGACATAATCCTGTGTAAAAAAGAAAAACTGGTACGAATCGGTATAATCTGACAGGGTCAGTTTACTGAATGGTTTTCCGTTTTTGGAGACTCCTTCACTGGCATCAGTGACCATTCCGCCGAAAGTCAATTCACGATCCTTATAGCGTTCGATTTCTTCATTGATATCCTTGAGGGTGATCCCTTTGCTGCAAAAATTTTCCATTTCCAAGCGGTAATCATCCAATGGGTGGGCGGTTAGGTATATGCCGATGAGGCTTTTTTCCTTTTCAAGGAGAATCAGCTGAGGCCACTCTTTAACAGGGGGAGGGACAGGTTTTTTTACTGCCTGCCCGTGATCTGCCCCACCAAAGAGGGATTGCTGCATGGAGGTGCTGTCTGATTGCATTTTGTTCCCGTAGCGAATCAGTTTTTCAATGAAGCTGAGCGGGTCATTTTCTGTTTCACCTGCAAAGAACTGACTTCTGCTGATGTTGCCAAAACTGTCGAAGGCCCCTGCTGTTGCCAAACCTTCAAGATTTTTTTTATTGACTGATTGCAGGTTAACACGCTCGGCAAAATCATAAATATCTTTAAACAACCCTCCTTTTTTCCGTGCAGTCAGGATATCATTGACAGCCCCTTCACCCACTCCTTTGATGGCGGCCATGCCAAAGCGGATATCCCCTCTGGAATTTACGGTGAATTTTACAGAACTCTCGTTGATGTCAGGCCCCATCACTTTCAGGTTCATTCGCTTGCATTCCTGCATGAATTTAGTGATTTCCGTGATGTGGCTCAGGTTGCGGCTCAAGTTAGCGGCCATAAATTCAGCCGGAAATTTTGCTTTAAGGTAACCGGTTTGGTAAGCTACATAGGCATAACACACCGAATGTGATTTATTAAAGGCATATTGAGCAAAAGATTCCCAGTCTTTCCAGATCTTCTCGATCATGTCTTCCGGTCTTTTGCCTTTTCCGGCACATTCTTTCACAAATTCAGGATTGGACAAACAGCCGCTGATGAAAGTTTCCTTCAGTTTGAACATCAGGCTTTCGTTCTTTTTGCCCATGGCTTTCCGGAGGGTATCGGATTCGCCCCTGGTGAAGTTGGCCAGTTGTCTTGACAGCAACATTACCTGTTCCTGATAGACGGTGATCCCGTAAGTTTCGCTGAGGTAGGTTTCCATCATGGGGAGATCGTACTCCACCTGTTTCAGGCCATTTTTGCGGGCGATGTATTCCGGAATATAGACCATTGGTCCCGGCCGGTATAAGGCGTTCATGGCCACCAGATCTTCGAAGCGGTTGGGTTTTAAATCCCGGAGGTTTTTCTTCATTCCCTCCGATTCAAACTGAAATACAGCGGTGGTCTCTCCCTTGCTGAAAAGTTCGTAGGTTCCCGGGTCGTCAAACGGGATGGTATCCATATCAATGGTGATCCCTCTGGAAGCGAAAACATTATCGAGGGTTTCCTTAATAATGGAAAGTGTTTTCAGGCCCAGGAAATCCATTTTCAGTAAGCCCAGACTTTCCACAAACCGCCCGTCATACTGTGTGGTAGGCAGGTTGTCGTCCTTGGTGGGCATCAGGGGAATGTGCTCTGTCAGGGGATCACGGCTGATCAGGATTCCGCAGGCATGGACGCCGGATTGCCTGACCGAACCCTCCAGGATTTCTGCAAACTGGATGGTTTTGGCGATCAGGGGATTGCTGGATTGTCTTTCTTTTTTCAGCTCCGGAACTTCCTGAAAAGCCTTCTTAAAGGTCATTTTCGGGGTATCGGGAACCATTTTTGCCAGGCGGTCGGCTTCCGGAAGGGGAAGTTTCAACACCCTGGCGACATCCCGGATGGCCAGTTTGGTAGCCATGGTCCCGAAGGTACAGATGTGGGCGACTTTATCTTTACCGTATTTGTTGATGACCCATTCCAGAACGAGTTGCCTGCCGTCGTCGTCAAAATCGATATCCACATCGGGCATGGAAACACGTTCAGGGTTGAGGAACCGCTCGAAAAGCAGGTTGTATTTGATGGGATCCACATTGGTAATCCCGATGCAGTAGGAAACAGCGGCTCCTGCGGCTGATCCGCGTCCGGGCCCCACCAGCACGCCCATCTCCCGGGCTGCATTGATGTAATCCTGGGTAATCAGAAAATATCCGGGGAACCCGGTTTTTTCAATGGTATCCAGCTCAAAATCGAGCCTCGTTTTAACCTCTTCAGAAAGTGGATCGCCATATTTTTTCCGGGCTCCGATATAGGAAAGGTGCCGCAGATACTCCGATTCAAATTTGATGCGGATGACCCGGTCGTAACCGCCCAGCTCATGGTAGGGTTTTTCCCCGAACTCACTGATCAGCATCTCTTCCGTATATTTCTGACGGAGATCCTGCTCATCCCCAAATTCTTCCGGGATCGGGAAAACCGGCATTATGGGTTTGGAATCCAGTTCGTATATTTCCACCTTTCCGGCCACTTCCCCGGTATTCAACAGCGCTTCCGGGAGATCTGCAAACAGGTCGTTCATCTCCCGGGTGGTTCTAAACCCTTCCTGTTTGGTATAGCGCATCCGGTTGGGATCGTCGAGGTCTTTTCCTGTATTCAGGCAAATGAGCAGGTCGTGGGCATCAGCATCGGCCTCATCCGTGAAATGGACATCATTGGTAGCAATCACCTTAACTCCGTATTGTTCTGCCAAACGGAGCAATTCCTGGTTGACAAATACCTGTTGGTCATAAACCTCTCTTCTTAATTCGGGGATGGTTGACGGATGGCGTTGCAATTCCAGGTAAAAATCATCCTTAAAAACAGACTTAAACCATTCAATGGCAGCCATTGCCTCTTTCATCTTTCCGTCGGCAATCAGGGTGGGAATTTCACCGCCAAGGCAGGCCGAACAGGCAATCAGACCTTCGGCATATTGCTGCAGGGTTGGTTTGTCTATCCGCGGCTTATAGTAAAATCCTTCGAGGTTGGCTATAGTGATAAGCTTGATAAGGTTGAGATAGCCGGTGAAGTTTTTAGCCAGAAGTACCAGGTGATCTCCGGAACGGTCTTCTTTTCCGGAACGGTCATCCATTGAACGGGTAGCCACATAGGTTTCACAACCCAGAATGGGTTTTAGTCCAGCCTTGGTGCAGGCCACATGGAATTCCTTCACTCCGAACATGGTGCCGTGGTCAGTAAGGGCAAGAGCTGCCATGCCATCGGCTTTCGCCTTCATAACAAGGCTGTCAATACCCGCTGCTCCGTCAAGGATGGAGTATTGGGAATGAACATGAAGATGGGTAAATGGAATCATTTACCAGAGGTTAGCTCCTGAGCAATGGCATCTCTGATTTCTTCGAATCGCTTCTGGGTAAGTGTCAGTTTCCTGCTGAAATGGAGCAGGTCAGCCTCCCTTTGCATGGGGACAAGGTGAATGTGGGCATGGGGAACTTCAAGTCCCAGCACCATAACACCCACCTTCCGGCAGGGAATCGCTTTTTTCAATCCTTCCGCCACTTTTTTGGCAAAAGCCTGCAGTCCTAAATAGGTTTCATCATCCAGGTCGAACAGGTAATCCACTTCTTTCTTGGGGATGACCAGCGTATGCCCCTCCGCAACAGGAAAAATGTCTAAGAACGCAAGATAGTCGTCGTTCTCCGCCACTTTCCAGGCAGGAATCTCTCCGTTGACAATTTTTGTAAAAATGGAACTCATGGCAAGCTATTCAAAGGGAAATCTCCACAATTTCAAAAGGGATAACGCCCGCCGGGACTTTTATGTTCACAATGTCTCCCACCTTCTTTCCGATCAATCCCTGGGCAATAGGTGTGGTAACCGATATTTTTCCTTCCTTCAGGTTGGCTTCACTTTCCGGAACAATGGTGTACACCATGGTAGTGTTGCTCTTCTGGTTCTTTATGGTTACTTTGTTCAAAATCTGAACCTGTGAAGTATCGATTTTTGATTCATCCAATATCCGGGCATTGGCAATCTTATTCTGCAGGTTGGCAATTTTTGCCTCCAGCAGGCCCTGAGCATCTTTGGCGGCATCATATTCTGCATTTTCAGAAATATCCCCCTTCTCAATTGCTTCTCCAATCTGCTTTGAAATTCTGGGCCTCTCCACATTCATCAGGTAGTCCAGATCTTCACGTAATTTCTTTAAACCCTCCCGGGTAAGATAGGTGCCTTTTGTCATCGCAGCTCCTCCAAATTTTCCAATGGTATAAAAAAAAAGAGAAAGAATCCTGAAAAATCAGGACTCTTCCTGTGACAAAATTAGCTAAACTTCGGGAAAAGAAAAATATTAGCCCAAATTTTTCATTTGACTTGAAAATTTTCAGGATAAATGGAATTAGTTCACAATTTTTTTCTAATTTTAGGAATTGATAAAAACCCAAAAGTTAGCTCTGATTGATTAAGAACATGTTAAACACACGTCACTTTCCTATGAAGGGATATCTCGTTTTTATAGGGCTGAATAAAGTAGTTTGAGTTCCTCCCCGGGGTTCCCACGCGTTTCTTGTTCCCGTCCCGGGGAGGATCTGCCGGAATGACTGGCCTTCGGCCCGGTATCATACGGGGACGACTGTGGTGTCTGGCAAACGCCACAGTGGCCTTTCGCCTGATTTTTAACACTCCCAAAATATGAAGAAGTTAATCAGTGAAGTAATATTTTTGCTGTTGTTGCTCGGTGCTTGTCAGCAGGAACCGGAATGGCAGGAAAAGCAAATGGCGCCCGTCTCCGGAAACGGAACTTCCCGTGACCAGCTGCACGATGCGATGGCCCTTACCCTGGCGCTTGCCTTACAAGAAGAGCAGGTGAGATTATTCCTCTACAATGAACTGGAAAAACAGTTTACCGGGGATTATGACATTCTTTTTGACCTGGTCAGGGATAAGGTGATTGAAACAGAACACTATGGTACGATGACTTTATCCGGATTACTGGAAAAAAAGGCATTGGAAGCTGGAATCGACCTTCGTTTTCCGGTGAAGGGTTCAACCGCATATCTTAATCTGCAGATTTCCGCACCCTCCTTTTTCGAAGACTGGAATCCGGAAACCTATACTCCTGAAGTGATCAGCCTGCCGGTTGATTACCAGGAAAATACTATGCGAATGGTTCGTTCTTTCCATGAGGATGGTCGTGAAACCCTGGTTATGGAAAACAACCTGAGCAAACCATTTCTTCTGGTACGCCAGGCGGAAAGAGTGGATGAAAATGGTATGATGAGGGTAGATCCCGATGGATTTGTAATCCCGGATGAAGAGCGTGTTTTTTCTGCCCGTGAGGTCTATGAAATGTCGGAAACAGGGCTTAAATCCGCAATTGTCACCGGAGAGGAACCTGTCATCCAGGTGCTGGATGATGAAGCATTTCAGAATGCCCTGCTTTCCCGGCGAAGTCCCGCAAAGGATGCTCCTGCTCCTGTCATTCGTCCGGAAGGCGGGGTGGAGTATTCTACCCTGAAATCTGCCGGCTCGGTATTGGTGGATACGCCAGGTAATGTCAAGGTAAACCCGGCAGCGCCCTTCACGATTCAGGTAAGCTGGTCACAGGTTTCAGGGGCAGTGAAGTATGAGGTTTTCCGGCAATATGAATACAATCCCAATTATCTGCTGGCCACCCTGGATGCACAGCAGATAAGTTTTACCGACCGGTACCTGAGTCAGGGTGAACATTATACTTATTCAGTCAGGTCGGTAGATGCCAGTGGTAATGTATCTCCGCTGACCGCAGGACTGGAGTCATATGCTTCCTGGAGAACCAACGGGTACCGGGATGTTGTGGACAGGATCATTCTCAGTTCAGCTTGCTGGAACTGGTGTTGCGGACTTTTTGACGGCAAAATTGAGTTGCAGTACAAAATTTCTTATTTGCTGACTCCTTCCAATACTGTCGCGGCTTATCCCTCAGTGGGAATGAATAACCTGGGACAAAAAACAAAAGATCAGCAAAAAGGGAAATGGTGTACCTATAACCATTATTTGTTTCCCTGGGATGTCAAAAACAGTTCCTATTCCTACAGGTTTAAGCTGATTGAAGATGATGGCAGCGGTGAAACGGTAACGGTCAAACTTGGAAATACTTTCAAGGTTCAGTTGTCGAAGATCCTCGAGGGAGCCGGCTCGTCAGCCACTGAATTCAAGATTGCGGACAAAGATGAAGAGTTTGGCGAAATCATAATCCAGTACTGGGATTGGAAATGTGGTTTTGAGTCATATCATGACGGCTATAATCTGATTCCTAAAGATGGAAGCGCCAGAATGTATCTGAAGCAATAAATTTTTCAGAGGCTGCGTCAAAGTGACTTTTGATGCAGCCTCTTTTTATACGGAAGAAAATACGAAATACCCATAAACATTAATTCTCATCGTGTTATGAAAAGCTTAAGGTTTATTACTTGTTTTACGATCATTGTTCTGGTTGTAGTAAGCTGCAATGATCCCGTTCCCGGAAGGATCAAAATCAATCTCGTCGAATACCTTACCCACAACAGTGTGGTGGTCGAAAGTGAAATTGTTGATGTGGGCAAAGGGGTTGGACTTCAGTTCAGGGGTGTTTGTGCCCACAAAACCGCTATCCCTGTTTTGGGGGATCTTGCCTTCAGAGGCAGTTATGAAAATGAAAGCGGGATACTTTTCCGAACCGGGCTATCCGGGCTGGAACCCGGTACCCGCTATATCCTGAGGGCATACTGTGAGACCAATGAAGGGGTTTTTTACAGCGACACTTTTTCTGTAAGGACAAAACTGGTGGAACTTATCACCGATACCAGGGATGGTCAGCATTACCCGGTTAAAATATTCGGGAAACAAACCTGGATGATTCAGAACCTCAATTATGCAAGTCCCGGCAGTGTATTATCGGGTGGTAATGCCAAGAGCATTCCTGCAGAATTCGGAAGACTCTATTCCTACCAGGATGCGCTTGTGGTTTGTCCTTCCGGTTGGCATCTCCCCACCGATGAAGAATGGAAAACGCTTGAATTAACCTGCGGTGTTCCTGTTGCTGAGCTGGAAAATGATGTGAACAGGGGTGCTCCTGCTGGAAGTAATATGAAAGAACCCGGTACCAGATTGTGGGAGACAGACAATTCCAGATTCGCCACCAATGAATCCGGATTTTCTGTGGTTCCTGCCGGTTGGTACAACGCTGCAAATAAGGAGTTTTCCAACATCCGGACCGCAGCCGGCTATTGGACGGTTGCTGATCCTTCTCAGAAAGTCTGGGGCAGGTATTTCTATTCAACCAGCGGGGGAATAGGCAGGTTGAGCACAGGCGTTTCTTCCGGTTCCTATTCCGTCAGATGTGTTAAAGATTAGAAACATTGTGTAAGTAGCCTATGAAAGCTAAGCCCTTTTTTTACCTGATCGTGCTTTTGGCTCCTTTAAACTCCTGTGTCCGCGAAATCGACCTTGATTTTGGGAAAGTCCCGGTCCATTATGTGGTGAGTGCAGTGCTGAATCCGGATTCGGTATTCCGGGTAAACCTCAGCCGTTCCCTACGGGTCGACCAGCCGGGTCCTTTCCCTTTGGTAAATGATGCTGTCGTTGAGGTTTCAGGAGGGGGCTCAACGCTCAGACTGATTCCCGACGACAAGGGCAATTACCTGCTGGCGCAAAAACCTCAGAAGGGGATGGAATATGACCTGAAAATTTCTTGTGCTGATGGCACCATACTCCGTGCTTCCACCAAAGTGCCGGAGGAACCAGTGGTATCTGTATTGCCCCTGCCGGCTGAAAATTACCTTCAGGTCACCATTATTGACCGCACTTCCACGGAGGATTTTTACTGGGTGGGGATCAGGGGTTATGACGCAGAAGACAAGAAATATTACTTTGAAACGTATGTGGAAAGCAACTTCCTGTCATTTGACGATTTCAACAGAACCAAAACCATCGACCGGTTTGGCCGGAACACCTGGGGTTACCATTTTTATGCCCGGCTGCCTGACCTTTCTTTCCAGGGAAAGCAGGCTGTTTTTAAGATCCCCTGGTATTGGCTTCCGGAAGGCGAGCCATACAGTCCGTACTGGAAAAATTACCTGTATATCATCAATGCCGACCGTCATTTGGATCAATACCTGAAAACAGCCGTTATCCAGTATGAGCTGGGGGTCATTGGTGATATGCCGGTTTTTTACACCCCGATCGACATGTACGGCAATATTTCCAGCGGGAAAGGCATTTTTGGATCCTGCACGTTTAGCCAGTTTGATGTTACCCAACCCTGATATTCAAATGAAAACCGCAACGATTGTTCTTGTTTTTTGTTTGTTGTTCCCGGCAATGCTTTTTGCACAGCCAGAACGAAAAATTACTCTTTCCGGGGTAATAAGGGATGAAAGCAGCGGCGAAAGTCTTTCCGGAGCTACCATTTGGATTCCGGAGTTCAACCGTGGAACTACCTCCAATACCTATGGCTATTATGCAGTGGCGCTTTCTCCGGGAACATTCAAGGCTGAGATTTCTTTCGTGGGTTACCGGAAATTGTCAGCTTATGTTCAACTTAGTTCCGACAGTATTGTGAACTGGAACCTGGAACCTGGAATTGAGGTTGAAGAAGTCAGTATAAAGGCTTCCCGTCGTACCCAAACCATGGTAAGTGGGGTACTTACAGGGCTGAATTACCTGAATGAAGCCAGAATTGAACAAGCCCCTGCCATGCTTGGGGAATCGGATGCCCTGAAAATAATACAGTACCTGCCCGGCATAAAGGCAGGCAATGAGGGCACTGCCGCCATCAATGTCAGGGGTGGATCACATGACCAGAACCTGATCCTTATTGACGGCGTTCCTGTGTACAATACCAATCACCTGTTTGGATACATTTCCACCTTTAACACCGATGCCATCCGGGATATCCGGTTTTACAAAGGGGCTGTTCCTGCCCGGTTCGGCGGAAGGCTGAGTTCTGTGGTCGATATTGCCATGAAGGAAGGAAATATGAAAGAAGCAGGCGGTCAGATTTCTGTCAGTCCCGTTTCTGGCAAAATACTGCTGGAGGGACCCCTGAAGAAAGAGGTAGCTGCCTTGATGGTTTCAGGACGGCGATCATGGCTCGATTTGCCCTTGCGCCTGAACCAATGGATATCGGGTGAAAGTGAACAGATGGGCTATTCCTTTTATGACCTCAATACCAAGGCCAACTGGATAATTTCCCCCAGGCACCGGATTTTTCTGAGTCATTACCAGGGTAGGGACGGCTATTTTGTAAACAGCCGTGACAGTTTCCAAACCGACCGGTACAATTTCCGCTGGGGTAACCACACCTCCGTACTTCGCTGGAATGCGGTAATCCGACCTGGCTTTTTTTTGAACACCTCGGCGTATTACAGCTTGTTCCGTTTTAAAGAAGAGTTTGCCATTCTTGGCAAAAAGAAAAGCAGTCAGTTCACCGGAAGTGGTTTGTCTGAGTTCTCCCTGAAGGGCGATGCAGACCTTTCCCTGGCCAAACACAGCCTGAAATTCGGATACCAATGGTCAGGCCAGACCTTTGAGCCTGAACTGACCGGGTTTACGGGTGATACAACAAAGTATCTTTCGTCCGCCCTTCCTTCTTCCCACTCCGTGTCTCTGTCGGGGTATGCGGAAGATGAATTCAGGCTATTCCCGCGCCTGATGCTGAATACCGGTTTCCGGTTGCTGGTGTTTAGTGTCCCCGGAACAACCAGGGTATACCCGGAGCCACGGTTATCTGCAGCTTACCAGACCAGGTCAGGCCTGGACCTTAAATTTTCTGTTCAGAAAATAACCCAGACCATTCACCTGCTCACCAACAATGCGCTGAACATGCCGACTGATTTATGGGTGAGCGCCGGTGAAAAGGTATTGCCCTCCAAAGTATGGTTACTGGACGCCGGAATCCAGTGCGAACTTAAAAAAGGGATCAGGTTGGAAACGGACATCTACTTCAAACCCATGGAGGATCTCCGGGAATACCGCCCCGGTGTGCAGGTGCTGGCTGGTTCAGGGCTTAACTGGGAAGCGCTGACTGTTTCCGGGGACGGACGAAATTACGGGGCGGAATGGATGGTGGAGCTGAACTCAGGAAGATTGACCGGTTGGGCGGGTTATTCCCTTTCATGGGCCTGGAGGAAATTTGCCGAAATCAATAACGGCCGGTTTTTCCCCTACAAATTTGACCGTCGGCATCACTTCTCCCTGTTGGCCAATTACCTGGTCCGGGAAAGTGCCACCAGAAAAAGTCAGCTTTCCGGTACCTTCGTCTATGCCTCAGGAAATGCCATCACCATTCCGGATGAACAGATTTCATCGGTATTGTTGCCGGGAATGACCGCTGACTTTCCTTATGTGGACAGATTTTCACAATATCTCTCTTTTCCGCATCCCAACAACTTCCGGATGGCAGCTTTTCATCACCTTGATCTTTCCTGGTCGTTCATTCGGAAATTAAAAAATACGGGGGAATCGACCTGGTGTTTTTCGGTGTATAATGTCTATAACCGGCTGAATCCTTACTTCTACTATAAAAGTGGTGAGAAATTCTTTCAGATTTCCATGCTCCCGGTTGTGCCGGCGGTTTCCTGGTCTTTAAAATTCTGAAAATGGCATAAATTTTTTACAAAGTCTAATTTTTTTAATCCTCAACAACATGAAAACAGATCGTTTTACTCAGATTTACCTGCATTTTATTCTGGTGGTCGAAGAAAGGGAATGGATGACCTCCGAAGAGGAAGAGCACGAACTTTACCAGTTTATCCACCAGATGGTGAACCGTCTGGGTCACCGCTCCCTTGCCATTAACGGCATTCCCGGCCATTTACACCTGCTGATGGAATTCAATCCTGAGCAGTCACCCGACGAAACCATCCGGGAGATCAAACTGGCCAGTTCGGGGTTTGTGAATGCCCGTCGGTGGCTGAATGCTCCTTTCCGGTGGGAACCGGGCTATGGCGCCTTTACCTATTCCGGATCGCAGATCGGGAAGGCCCTGGAATACATCCGGAACCAGCAGCAATACCATGAAAGGGAGCAGGAATTATTGAATTCCCTGTCAAAACCCGACATCGGTGGAACTATGGTAAACGGCAGGGTATTGTTTGACTTTACGGATGTATAGGGGATGAATGATTCGTTGATGCAGCATCCGTATTTTGCTATTTTTGTATCAAAAACGGATATGAGTGAGCTTGTTTTTATTGTGGAGGAATCTCAGGATGGTGGTTTCTTTGCCAGGGCTGTTGGAGCTTCGATAATTACACAGGCAGAAACGATTGAAGAACTCAAAACCATGATCAAAGATGCTGTAAAATGCCATTTTGATGAAAATGCTCTGCCTTCATTAATTCATATGCACGTCACCCGCGAAGAAACCTTTGCGTTATGATTCATTTGCACAATGTCAGTTCACATCAGCTGATAAAAGCACTTTGGAAATTGGGGTATGAACCAACCCGTCAGACTGGCAGCCATATCAGGATGACAGTTCAGGACAATGGACATCAGCATATAACTGTTCCCCGGCATGATCCTCTCCGGGTAGGTACCCTGAATGCCATTCTCAATGAAGTAGCCAGTCAATTGGGTATATCTAAAAGAGAATTAATCGATAAGATTTTCTGATAGTAATGCATAAGGAAACCGGAATATATCGGGACTGGCGGGATGGCAGAGCGTACAAAACCATAAAAATCGGGCGGCAGCTTTGGATGGCTGAAAATCTGGCTTTCCGGCCGGAATTTGGAAACTACTGTGTCTACAACGATCATCTGGTGAATTTCAGGCAATATGGCTATTTGTATGATTGGGAAACCGCAAGGGAGATAGCGCCGGAGGGGTGGCATT
>DAIDJX010000003.1 GCA_027451165.1 Prolixibacteraceae bacterium
CCATGAATTTCGGATTTCGGATGTACGATTTCGGATTTAAAAGCAGGAGAGACCGCAGGTAAATCCGAAATCTCAAATCCGAAATCCGAAATTCTGTAAATCCGAAATCTTTCATTCATGTCTCGCTGTATTGTCCTCCGTGAGCTGCAGTTTCTTTTCCAGTTCCCGCAGTTTCTTCTCTTCCAGCACTTTTTTGTATTCCAGCGGAATCACCTTCACGAAACGGGGCAGGTACTCCTCCCAATTGGTCAGGATATCCATAGCCAGACTACTTTGCGTATACAGGAGGTGCTTGTTGATGAGTTCCTGCAATTCCACCACATCGGCACGGTCTTCAACCGGCAGCAGTTCTACCAGCCCCTTGTTGCAGTAAAAGTCAAAATTGCCGTCTGCATCGAGTACATAAGCAATACCGCCACTCATCCCGGCAGCAAAATTGCGGCCGGTACGCCCCAGAATAACTGCTCTTCCACCGGTCATGTATTCACAGCAATGGTCTCCGGTACCTTCGATCACTGCATGAGCACCTGAATTCCGCACGCAGAAGCGTTCCCCGGCGACTCCCCTGATGTAGGCCTCCCCGCTGGTTGCGCCATAGAGGGAAGTGTTGCCGATGATGATATTCTCTTCGGGCCGGAACGTAGAACCTGTTGGAGGTACCACGATCAGTTTCCCTCCGGAAAGTCCCTTGCCGAAATAGTCGTTGGCATCTCCTTCCAGCTTCAGTGTAACCCCCTTGACGACAAAAGCGCCGAAGCTTTGACCTGCTGTACCCCGGAAGGTGCAATTGATGGTGTCTTCAGGCAATCCGGTTTCCCCGTAGCGCAGGGATATCTCGCCCGACAGCATCGCGCCGATGGTGCGGTCTGTGTTTTTCAGCTGACGGGAAATCCAGATCTTTTCTTTCCCTTTAATAGCTTTGGAAGTATCTCTGATCAGCTCAAAATCAATGTGTTCCTCTACTTTTTTCAGGCCGGTGATAGCGCTTTTCAATTCAGCTTCCCCTGGTTTCGCCGGCATATACAGGAGGGCGGCAAGATCCATGTTTTTCATTTTCCAGTTTCCGACCTCCGGGTTAATCTCCAACAAATCGGTGCGTCCAATGATGTCATCGAAACTCCGGAATCCCATCTGCGCCAGGTACTCCCTGATCTCCCGGGCTACGAACCGGAAATAATTGATCACATATTCGGAACGCCCGATGAAGCGTTTGCGCAATTCTTCATTTTGAGTGGCTATTCCGGCAGGGCAGGTATTCAGGTGGCATTTGCGCATCATAATGCAGCCGAGAACGATCAGGGCGGAGGTGGAAAATCCGAATTCCTCGCCGCCCAGGCAGCCCATGACCACCACATCCCGGCCTGTTTTCAGCTGGCCATCCACCTGTAGTTTAACCCTTCCACGAAGATTATTCATGACCAGTGTCTGCTGGGTTTCAGCAATCCCAAACTCAGCCGGTAGCCCTGCATGTTTAATGGAACTTAGCGGACTTGCGCCTGTGCCTCCTTCCCCTCCTGAAATGGTGATCAGGTCGGCGTATGCTTTGGCCACTCCTGCTGCAACCGTTCCTACACCGTCTTCCGCGACCAGCTTCACCGATACTTTAGCCCTCGGGTTGGTGCACTTCAGGTCGTAAATCAACTGGGCCAGATCTTCGATCGAATAGATGTCGTGGTGGGGGGGTGGGGAAATCAGGGTAATTCCGGGGGTGGAATTCCTGGTTTTGGCGATAATTTCGTTGACTTTGTAGCCAGGAAGCTGGCCTCCTTCCCCGGGCTTGGCGCCCTGGGCGATTTTGATCTGTAATTCACGGGCATTGGTCAGGTAATTGTTGGTAACACCAAACCTGCCTGAAGCCACCTGTTTGATGGCGCTCATTTTCGGAGTGTTGAAGCGGGCAGGATCTTCCCCGCCTTCTCCGGTATTGCTTCTTCCGCCAATGGTGTTCATGGCAATGGCCAGCGCCTCATGTGCCTCCTTGCTGATGGAGCCGTACGACATGGCACCGGTAACGAACCTTTGCATGATCTTTTCTTCCGGTTCAACCTGGTCAACCGGAATAGGATTGCGCTTCAGGTTAAAACAACCCCTGACAAAAGCAGGACGGGCATTCTCCCTGTCTACCAGGGCTGAAAATTCCTTGAATTTCCTGTAATCATTCGTGCGGGTTGACCACTGCAATAATCCTATGGATTCAGGGTTCCAGGCATGGTGTTCCCCATATTTTCTCCAGGCATTGTTCCCGTTGCTCTCATACCGGAAGGGTAGCCCGGTGTTGTTTTCCTTGAAGGCAGACTGGTGGAACAGCATGGTCTCCCGGTAAATCTCTTCCAGTCCGATCCCACTGATCCTGGAGGAAGTTCCTGTGAAGTACCGGTCGATCAGTTCCCGGCTAACTCCCACGGCTTCAAAAACCTGCGATCCGTGAAAACTTCGCAGCGTGGAGATACCCATTTTAGAGAATATTTTCAGCAAACCTTTATCGACTGCTTTAATATAGTTTTTGCGGGCTGCCTTGTATTCCAGTCCGATCCTGCCTTCTTTTACCAACTGGTCTATGGATGCCAGTGCCAGGTATGGGTTGATAACGCTTGCCCCATAGCCGATCAACAGGGCAAAATGGTTAACCTCCCTGGCCTCTGCCGTCTCCACGATAATTCCGACCTGCATCCTTTTTCGTTTCTGGATGAGGTGATGATGAACTGCGGCCACAGCCAGCAGGGAAGGTATCGGGGCATATTCCGGAGAAACATTTCTGTCGGACAGGATGATATAGTTCTTCTTTTCGTCCACAGCTTTCTCTGAAGCGGTCAGCAGGTGTTCAAAAGATGCCCTGAACCCTTCAAAGCCGTCTTTCACCCTGAAGACCATGGGGATGACCTGATTGGAGAACATCTGGTCTTCCATATCGATAATTTTCCCCAGATCAGTGTTGATGATGATGGGGCTTTCAAACTTAATGAGCCGGCAATGGTCGGGTGTTTCTGCAAGAATGTTGGAATTCAGGCCGCCGATGTAGTTGGTGAGCGACATGACCAGGTCTTCCCGGATGGAGTCAATCGGTGGATTGGTCACTTGAGCAAAGACCTGTTTGAAATAGTCAAAAAACCGCTTGGGTTTCTCCGAGAAGATGGTCAGCGGGGTATCATTGCCCATAGAATTGGTCGGTTCGGCACCGGTAACTGCCATGGTTTCAATAATGTCGTACAAATCATCCCGGGAATATCCGAATATCCTGGCATAAGTTTCAAAATTCTCCAAACGGTAAGGTACCCTTTGTTTGATCAGGATGTCGTTTAATTGCATCCTGTTTTGCTTCAGCCACATTTCGTAGGGGCTCCGGCGGCTCAACTGGTCTTTGACCTCTGCATCGGGAATGATGATACCGAGCTGGGTATCCACCAGCAGGAGTTTCCCCGGCCGCAACCTGCCTTTTTCCCTCACTTCGGAAGGTTCAAAAGTTTGCACGCCTACTTCAGATCCCATGACAATCAGGTCGTTTTTCGTGATAATGTACCTGGAAGGGCGCAAACCATTCCGGTCGAGGGTGCCCCCGATGTACCTTCCATCGGAGAAAACCATGGAAGCCGGACCATCCCAGGGTTCCATGATGGTGGAATGGTATTCATAGAAAGCCTTCAGACTTTCGGGAATCGGATTCTTTTCATTGAACGATTCAGGAATCATCATGCACAAGACATGGGGGAGGGAGCGGCCAGCCAGGTGAAGGAATTCGAGCACATTGTCGAACGAGGCTGAATCTGATTTTCCGGGTTCAATGATGGGGAGCAGCTTCCGGAGGTCACTGCCGAAAAAGTCGGATTTCATCAGGGCTTCGCGGGCATGCATCCATAAGCGGTTGCCACGGATGGTGTTGATTTCTCCGTTATGGGCGATGACCCTGAAAGGTTGGGCCAGGCTCCAGGTGGGAAAAGTATTGGTGCTGAAGCGGCTGTGCACAAGCGCAATGGCGCTTTTCAGCCGTTCATCCCTGAAATCTTCAAAATAGTCCTTCAACTGGCGGGGGGTAAACATGCCCTTGTAAACCAAAATCTTACTGGAAAAGCTGGGCTGATAAAAAAAGTCTTTTTGTTTCAGGGCAGAATTCCGGATGGCATGTTCAGTCAATTTACGGATGACAAAAAGCTTCCTTTCCAGGGCATCCTGTTCCAGCGTTCCTTTGACGAAAACCTGTTTGATGAGCGGTTCGGTAGTGGCGGCTATTGCTCCCGGTGCAGAATGGTTAACCGGAACATCCCGGTAACCAACCAGTTCCAATCCTTCCTCCCGGATATTTCTGGACAAAACATCCAGGCAGATCTGTGCTTCTTCTTCAATCACCGGAAGGAAAATCAATCCGGTGCCATACCTGCCGGGTATGCCTACATTCATGTTCAGCGCCCTGGTGATGAACTCGTGTGGAATCTGCATAAGCAGACCGGCGCCGTCACCTGTGGTATTATCTGCACTCGTTGCCCCCCTGTGATCCATATTCAGCAGGACATCCAACCCCTTAAGGATGATATCGTGAGAGGCTGCCCCCCTGATGTGGGCGACGAAACCGATTCCACAACTGTCGTGCTCATTGGCTGGATCATACATGCCCTGTCTTCCCGGTAATATGGAGTAATTTATTGCCATTTCTGTCTGAATTTCCCTGTTGATCTTCATTTGTACCTGTTTAAATCTTTTTGCTTGATTTATTATCCTGAAATAAGCAATTAATAGTAAAAACAGTAAATTAATTTACAAATTGAAGCAAAAATAGCTAATTTGTAAAGAAATTTTATTTTTCTCCGCGAATTTCAGGAGAAATGACAAATTTCTTAATAAAGGGGTGTACGAAAAAGGGTAAGTCAGTTTGATGAAAAGATCAGTCTATCTGGTTTCTTCTTTTTCAAAGCAAAGGTCTACCAGTTGCACCAGCAAGATGGAACTTTTATTCTTTTTCAGGATGGAGAACTCGTAGTCATCGATTTGGATTTTTTCCTTGACCTGGGGAATTTTTCCGAATTTCAGGATCAGGTAGCCAGCCAGTGTTTCGTATTGTTCATCTTTTTCGATCGGGTGGGGGAGGAATTCATTCACATCATCGATGGAAGAGGAAGCCAGGACATTATATACTTTATCCCCAACCTTTTCGACAAATGGCATTTCATTGTCGAATTCATCCTGGATTTCACCCACCAGCTCTTCAAGGATATCTTCCATGGTAATGATTCCTTCGGTTCCGCCATATTCATCCACCACCACAGCCATTTGCTGGTGTTTGATCTGAAATTCATTCAATAATTTTCCAATGCTTTTGGTATCAGGAACAATCATGACATTTCTCAGGAGATCGCGGATGTTGATTTTATTGCCTTTTCTCGAGGCTTTCAGCAGATCTTTCAGGTAAATCACACCGATGATATTATCGAGGCTTTCTTCGTAGCAGGGGATTCTCGAATAGTTTTCCTCAATTATTTTTTCCAGCACTGTTTCATTAAAGCTGTTCACTTCAAAAGCGAAGACCTGAGTCCGGGGCACCATAATTTGCTTGGCGGTCTGGTCTGAGAAATCAAAGGCATTTTTGATGATTTTATATTCCGACTCATCAATTTCCCCGCTTTTCTGACCTTGCTGAACCAGGTACTGAAGTTCCTCGCTGCTGTGGGCATCTGATCCGTGTGCCGGCTGAATCCCAACTGATCTGAGGATGAGGTTGGCCAGTCCGTTCAATACCCATATAAAGGGGCGGAAAAGGTAAAAGAAAAACTGCAGCGGGTAAGCCACTACCAGGGTGGTGCTTTCAGAACGCTGAATGGCCAGGGATTTTGGCGCCAGTTCTCCAAAAACTATGTGCAGAACAGTAATAATAACAAAGGCTACAGGAAGGGCAATCGTGTGGGCTAGCTCCGGATCAATGGATACTCCGACCAGTTCCAGAAGGCCTGTGATGATTTTGGATACCACAGGTTCACCTATCCAGCCAAGGCCCAGACTGGCCAGGGTGATGCCCAGCTGGGTAGCGGCCAGGTATCCGTCAAGGTGAGAGACAATATGTTTGGAAAGTGTTGCAATACGATTGCCTTCCTTTACCTTCATCTCCAGTTGGGAGGTACGCACCTTGACAATCGCAAACTCGGCGGCCACAAAAAAACCGTTAAAAAAAACCAGCAGAAACGTGATAAAAATACCTAAAAGCATGGCGGTAAATTGATAACCAGGGCACAAAAGTAATGTAATAATTGGATCAATGGGCTGGATTCGCTCAGAATGATCAATATTTCATATGTCTTTTTTTTTAGTAAACCATTCAACCCTTGATATTTATCCGCTTTGCCTAAACAATAAATGTTTTCAAACGACTATAAATGTTTAACTACCGGATAATGATTTTTCCGTACTTAAATTTGACAGGAAAAGTTCCCAACCATTACTTTAATTTATGTACCCATGAACGCATTGAGAAACAGTGTCCGGTTAATCGGTCACCTGGGTGATATCCCGAAAATCAAACAACTTGAAAGTGGCAAGAAAATAGCCAATTTTTCCATGGCCACCAATGAAACCTACCTTGACAGCAATGGCGCACGAAAATCAGAAACCACCTGGCATAAACTGGTGGCTTATGGTACCACTGCCTCCATCGCGGAAAAATATCTGCAGAAGGGGTCAGAAGTGGCTATTGAAGGAAAAATTACCAACCGTTCGTATAGTGACAAGAACGGGGAAACGCATTTTGTTACAGAAGTCGTGGTGAATTCCCTGCTTATGCTGGACAGCAAAAACCGGCAGCAGGCTGAGCCTGAGACTTGATTCTGCTGCCTGTATGTAAAAGATGATTCCCAGTTGTGGTGTTTCGTTTGAATGTGGTTCCCGGGGCCTGATGGCTTATCCCAGGTCCCGGGTTTTCCGGAAAGTAAATTCTATTCACCTGGTGACTCCTAAGTCACCTGGTGAATAGAATTCCACATGACAAGCTCCTTCAAACAACTGGCTGCATTCCCTTCACCGGAATTTGCTACCTTTGTGCAGGAAAACTTGTTTTTAAACTGCACTATGGCATCTTCACCTTCGATACCCAAGGGGACGAGAGACTTCCTGCCGGCAGAAATGGTCCGGCGGAACTTTATTTTCTCTACCATCAAAGAAGTATTTCACCGGTACGGTTTCCTGCCGATTGAAACTCCGGCGATGGAGAACCTTTCCACCCTCCTGGGCAAATATGGGGAAGAAGGGGATAAACTCCTGTTCCGGATTCTCAATTCCGGTGATTTTCTTTCCGGCGTGGATGATGGTTTGCTCGCCTCACGCGATGCCTCCGCCATCTCTCCACGGATCTGCGACAAAGGCTTGCGGTATGACCTGACGGTGCCCTTTGCCCGCTTTGTGGTACAGAACCGCAACGAAATCGTTTTCCCATTCCGCCGTTACCAGATTCAACCGGTGTGGCGGGCCGACAGGCCCCAGAAAGGGCGCTACCGTGAATTTTACCAGTGCGATTGCGATGTTATAGGCAGCAACAGCCTGCTGAATGAAGCCGAACTGGTACTGATCATGCAGGAAATCTTTGATCGTTTCAATATCCGGACCATCATCAAAATCAATAACCGGAAAGTACTGGCCGGAATTGCGGAAGTGATCGGTTTCCCGGAGCGGATCACCGACATTACCGTGGCCATCGATAAAATGGAAAAAACAGGATTGGAAGCGGTGATAGCTGAGTTGCTGGAAAAAGGAATTTCACCTGAGGGTGTAGAAAAATTAAAACCGGTTTTGCTGCTCAAAGGAAGCACAGCGGAAAAAACAGCGACGCTGAAGGAAGTCTTCAACTCGTCAGCAACCGGCCTTCACGGGGTAGCTGAACTGGAAGAACTTTTCAGCTATGTTGAATCCTTCGGCTTGTCGGGGTCGGTGGAACTGGACCTTACACTTGCCCGCGGGCTCAATTATTATACGGGCGCCATCTTCGAGGTCAAAGCGCTGGATGAGGCCATCGGAAGCATTTGTGGTGGAGGGCGATACGATAATCTGACAGGCGTTTTTGGTATGCCGGGCGTTTCCGGAGTGGGCGTTTCCTTTGGTGCGGAGCGGATTTATGACGTGATGACCCGTCTGGATCTTTTCCCCACCGACCAAACCATCTCCACGAGGGTTCTTTTCCTCAACCTCGGGAAAACGGAAGAAGCTTATGTTTTGCCTATATTGGCCAAAGTCAGGAAACAGGGGGTCAATGCGGAAATTTACCCGGAGGCTGATAAAATGAAGAAACAGATGAATTATGCCAACCGCCGGGCTATCCCATATGTGGTCATCGCCGGAGAAACGGAAATCAGTCAGCAGAAAATTCTGGTAAAAAACATGTTAACAGGGGAACAGAATCTGATTGATTCCCACCAACTGGCACAGGTGTTTTCCAATGAACTGATTTAGAGAACTACTTCTTTTCTTCCTCTCTTTTTTTTCTGTATTGGTCAAACATGTGCGCACGGAACTGATTTTCAGCCCGGTAAAGCTGTAATACTTTTTGCGGGGGAAGAATCTTCAGAAATTTCTCATTGAAGTCGACCGAGAGATCTGCTTCTTTTCTGAAAGTGGCAGCGATGTCCCGGGTGGTTTTAATGATTTCCTGATCGGATAAGTTTATTTTTTCGTCTCTCGTTTTTTGTTCCAGCTGGCGCCGGTATGATTGCAACTCACCCCTTTGTTTTTCAAAACTATTGTAAACAGGCCAAAATTCCTGTGCTTCCTTCGTGGAAAGATTCATCTTTTCACTAAGAAATGCAATTTTCTGGCTTTTAAATTTTTCAAAGTCTGGTCCTCCCCGTTCCTGGGAAAAACCTGGTAAAGCCAAATACCACAGCGCTATAATCAATAGAAAAAACTTCTTTTTCATGACGCTTATTTTTGAGTTTCCAGAAAAATGTCGTAATCACTGTAATTGGAAGCGATATACATTTCGAGATCCCGGCCTTCCAACCCGGAGTCGTTATCTTCCTCATTCAGCAAATTGAAGAAGGTATGGTCATCGACATATTCCACCAGATTAATGATCTTTTCTTCTTCCCCAACAGTGTTATTGGCGGCTAATTCTTTCTCCCCGGTCATCAAACGTACCGGAAAATACACCAGCAGAATAACGGCTGCAAAAGCAGCAGCCAGACCAAGCACCGGTTTCATGTAAATAAATAAACTGACCTTTTTCCCGGAAAGACCTGACTCTTCCGCTTCCATCCTGGCGCTCAGCCGGGCCTGGAAATCCTCAAAGTAATGGTCGGGAACCCTGAATGGCAACTCCCTTTCCATCCCTTTCTGATGTCCGGATATCTCTTCCGGATTGACTATCTTTTTCATATCAATAAATTGACTATTTCTTAACGCAAAAGTTTAATCCTCAATCACTCAATTCCGGTAATGAAATCTTCCACTTTTTTAACCGCATGGTGGAAAGAAGCTTTCAATGCTCCAACAGAGGTATCCAGAATATCGGACATCTCCTGGTAAGGCATCTCCTCGAAGTAGCGCATATTGAAAACCAGTCGCTGTTTTTCGGGAAGTGTCAGAATTGCCTCCTGCAGTTTTTTCTGAATCTCCGTGCCTTCATAATAATCATCTGCTTCCAGCCTGTTCTTCAGATAATCGCCCACATCCTGCAAGGGAACCGACGGCCTTTTGGCGCGGCTGCTGATAAAGGTGAGTGATTCATTGGTTGCAATGCGGTAAAGCCAGGTGTAGAGGGTGGATTCCTCCCTGAAATTCTCCAGGTTCTTCCACACTTTCATAAATGTATTCTGCAATACATCATCCGTGTCGTCGTGATTCAATACAATTTTCCGGATATGCCAGTACAACCTCTCCTGGTATTTGGTAACCAGCTGAGAGAAAGCAAGGTTTCTCGTTTTTTCATTCCTGAGATGACCGATTAACTCCGGATCGGACAGTTGCATATGGAAAACTATAAACTTAAGACATCCTGAAAGCAGATTGGTTTAACCCACCTTCCAAGATAATCCATTCGCAAAGATAAGCAGATTGACCTGACTGCACATATATGGGAAAAGGGGAAATGGGGAAAAGTGTAAAAATGGGAAAAAAGGGAAATATTTGCTTAATATTATGGAAAAAGGGCAAAATAAATCAAAAAAGTTTGTCAATGTGGTTATATTCGCGCCATAAAATGATAAAAAGACAATATGTGCGGAATAGTTTGTGTTTTTGATATTAAAGGAGATCCACGGGAAATGCGGGTTAAAGTGTTGGAAATGTCGAGAAAGATCAGGCACCGGGGGCCCGACTGGTCAGGCATATATTGTGGCGCAGATACCCTGATGGCCCATGAAAGGCTGGCCATCGTCGATCCTCAATCGGGAAAACAACCCTTGTTCAGCAACGACAGGAAGCTCATTCTTGCGGTAAACGGTGAAATTTATAATCATCAGGAAATCAGAAAAAAATATGAGGGGAAATACCAGTTTCTGACACAATCGGATTGTGAAGTCATTCTGCCCCTGTACCGGGAAAAAGGGCCGGATTTTCTGGATGACCTGAACGGGATCTTTGCTTTTGCCTTATACGATGAAGAAAACGGGACTTACCTGATCGCCCGTGATCACATCGGTATTATTCCCTTGTACATGGGATGGGATATCTTCGGAAATTTTTATGTGGCCTCAGAACTTAAGGCGCTGGAAGGGGTATGTACCAGGATAGAGGAGTTCCCTCCCGCTCATTACCTCTATGGTCCGGGCAGCAAGCCAGTTTGCTGGCATACCCGGGAATGGAGCACTTTCGATGCTGTAAAAGACAATACCACTTCCGTTGCCCGGCTGAAAGAAGCGCTGGAGTCGGCAGTTCACCGGCAGCTGATGTCGGATGTACCCTATGGCGTATTGTTATCGGGGGGGTTGGACTCCTCGGTGGTTTCTGCCATTGCCAAGAAGTATGCGGCCATGCGGGTGGAAACCAACGACAGCCAGCCTGCCTGGTGGCCTCAGCTTCACTCGTTTGCCATAGGTCTCGAAGGTTCACCAGACCTGGCAGCCGCCCGAAGGGCAGCAGATCATATTGGAACTGTTCACCACGAAATTCATTATACCATTGAGGAAGGACTGGATGCCATCCGCGATGTGATTTATCACCTTGAAACCTACGATGTCACTACTGTCAGGGCTTCTACCCCTATGTACCTGCTGGCCAGGGTGATCCGGTCAATGGGTATTAAAATGGTACTCAGCGGAGAGGGCGCTGACGAAATCTTCGGGGGCTACCTTTATTTTCATAAAGCCCCTGATGCCAGGGCATTTCATGAAGAAACCATCCGGAAAATCAGCCGGCTTCACCTTTATGACTGCCTCCGGGCCAACAAATCCCTTGCTGCATGGGGAGTGGAAGGCCGGGTACCCTTCCTGGACAAAGAATTTATGGATGTAGCCATGTCGCTGAATCCGGCGGATAAAATGGCAGGGAATGGAAAAATGGAAAAATGGATTCTTCGGAAAGCATTTGAAGATTACCTTCCTGAATCAATTGCCTGGCGACAAAAGGAACAGTTCTCCGACGGCGTTGGCTATGGCTGGATTGATACCCTGAAAAAGGTGGCTGCTGCAAAGGTGACCGACGACATGATGGCTACTGCCCGGTACCGTTTTCCGCTAAATACCCCGATGTCCAAAGAAGAATATCATTACCGTTCCATATTTTCCGAACATTTCCCTTCCGACCAGGCGGCAGCGACAGTGCCATCCGTACCTTCCATTGCCTGTAGTACTGCCGAGGCCCTGGCCTGGGACCAGTCCTTCCGCAACAATGCCGACCCGTCGGGAAGAGCGGTGATCGCCGTACATGCCTCAGGAGCAGGTATGTAAGAAAATTGAAAAGGTTTTCTGAACCTGCCTGATAAGATGGAATTCATCACCAGTTTATATCCATTACCGGAATTTTGAACTTCTATCTAATATTTTCAAATTATCATGTTAAGAGAATATTTTTTGCTCTTTTCTCAGTAAGTTTGCCCTGCACGTGAAACAGGACAGTTATGGCTGATGAGGTAAAAGATGATGTCATAATCCTCTGGAATGCTTTTCTGGAAGGAGATGATAAAGCTTTTACCGCGATCTATTTCTTATATATTCATCAGCTTCTTTCCTACGGACGAAAGTTGACCCATCAAAATGAAATTTTATTCGATTCAATACAGGATGTATTTGTCTGTTTGTACGAAAAACGTGGAAAACAACTGATTTCCGTATCCAATCCCAAAGCTTACCTGTTTGTATCTTTAAAAAACAGCATTCTGAAAAAGCTGATTCAAACACAAAAATTGCATTCAGTTGAAACAGATGCATCGAACAAGGCTGAATTCAGCGCGGAATATAGTTTTCAGGATCAGATTATATCGTCTGAAACTTCTGAAGTTACCCGACATACGCTGCATCAAGCCATCCATAACCTTTCCAATGGGCAAAAAGAGATTATTTTCCTGAAATTTGAACAAGGTTTAGGGTACAGTGATATAGCAAAGGTCATGAATATCACTGTGGAGTCAGCCCGTAAACAACTGTACAGGGCACTGGTTTCGCTTCGTGAAATTCTTGATAAGAAAACCATTTTTAACTTTTTTTATTTTTTGACAAAAAACAGTTGAAAAATTGTCCATGTTTTTGCACTTCCGTGATCTTAGATTTGTAGTTATCCGGTTGGGAAATGGATAAATTTTTAGATTATTTTGAAGATCAGCATTTTGTGGATTGGGCGCTTAATCCTACACCCGAACTATGCAAATTCTGGGATACTTATCTGGTTGATCATCCCGATGAAAAAAAGGAAATAGCGTATGCGAAGTTGCTGTTAACCCAACTGAAACAAAGAAATGAAAAGGAGGAGTGTGATGTAATTGCCTCTCTTTACTCGAGGATCGCTCAACATACAGATCAGGGAAAAACGAAAAAGAAGCTTTTTCCAAAATCAATTTTACCATTACTCAAATATGCAGCTGTTGCCATTGTTTTCCTTTCTCTTGGTATTTTACTGGTGAATCAAAGGAACAATTCCCGCGTTATTGCTCAATATCAGGCATTAAAAGTTGAGAACAATGAAACGGAAGCCAGGCTGATTTTATCAGATGGCGGAAAGATATTACTTCGTGAAGATGAATCCACTGTCGAATATGACCAGGAAGGAAAAATTATCATCAACCATAAGGATACGATCAGCCCGAAATCTGCTTCATTGGAAACAGATATGAATCAATTGGTTATACCCTTCGGAAAAAACTCATCCATACGATTACCCGACGGCACCAACGTTTTCCTGAATGCCGGGTCAATATTGGTATATCCCCCTCAGTTTAAGGAAAAAACGAGGGAGGTTTTCCTGATCGGGGAGGGGTATTTTGAAGTTGCTCATAACCCTGAAATTCCATTTGTAGTTAAAACCAATGATATCAGGATTCTTGCGGTGGGAACATCGTTTAACGTATCGGCTTATCCGACGGATAAAACCGTCGAGACTGTTTTAGTGGAAGGTTCGGTTGTGGTGAAAGAAAACAATACGAATATTTTCAGGAAGGATATTGAATTGAAACCGGGAGAACTGGCTGGTTTTGACAGAGAAAAACTGGAAACCTCTGTGCAGGTGGTGAATGTAAACAGTTTTGTGGCCTGGCATAAAGGGTATCTTCAATTCGAGAGTACAGAGCTGAACAGGATCGTTTTAAAACTTGAACGTTATTACAATATTAAGATCTACCTCAATAATCCGACATTGGGGATACGCAGGATAACCGGCAAATTGATGCTCAGGGAAGACAGGGATAAAGTTCTGGAGGTTTTGGCTTCCACATCGGGTTTTTCGTTACATAAAATCAATGAAACCACTTATAATCTGAATTAAAAAAACCGGCAAGAATCCGACCTCTCACCGGTTTTAAATGAATTTAATTGTTGTATTAAAAACTTCGTAAAATTATGAAAAAAAAGCGAATGGAAGGTCCTTTCGGCAGGAAGGGCATGAAACTAATTTTAAGAAAAATGAAACTGACCGTACTTTTTTCTTTATTGCTGGTTTTTTCAAGTTGGGGTATTACCTTATCCCAGACTGTAATTTTAAGTTCCGGGTTGAGTAATATTCCTGTGAGACAGCTGATACAGGAGGTTGAGAACCAGACTGAGTATTACTTTCTTTACCAGGATGGCGTCTACAAGCAAGATCAGACGGTAACCTTATCAGCAAAAGAAACAACTGTTGAATCGATCCTGCAGGAATTGGCAGAACAAGCTTCTGTTCAGTACAGGATCATCGACCGGCAAATAATATTGCTACCCTTGGGAGTGACGGATTTGCCCGACGAGTTACAAAGCATGGTGGATCAGCAGCCAAAGCGCAGAGAGATTTCAGGTTCGGTAAATGATGTGAAAAACTTGCCCTTGCCGGGTGTGGCAGTCATTGTTAAAGGCACAACCATTGGCTCGGTTACAGATTCTCAGGGTAAATTCAGGATAAGTATTCCAGTAGATGCCCAGACCCTGTCGTTAACATTTGTGGGGATGAAACCTCAGGAAGTGGCTATTGCCGGGAAATCGGTTTTTAATATAACCATGGAAGAAGCGACCTTCGGGGTAGATGAAGTTGTTGTGACTGCATTGGGGATTGAAAAAAGCAAGAAGAGTCTGGCCTATTCAACCCAATCGGTCGATATGGATGGATTAACTACCATTAAGGATGTGAGCCTTGGAAATACATTGTCAGGCAAAATTGCCGGGGTTTCTGTTACAGCTTCAACCGGAACCAGCGGGGTTTCAGGTGACCCGCGTATTATCATCCGTGGTGACCGTTCCATTAACGGGAACAACCAGCCTTTAATTGTCATTGACGGTATCCCTTCCTCCAGCACAGGCGGTGGCCTGTCAGGCATTAACCCCGATGACGTTCAAAGCATGAATGTACTGAAAGGGCCTTCAGCATCTGCATTGTATGGTTCAAGCGCCAACAATGGGGTAATCGTAATTACCACCAGAAAAGGCGCTTCAGGACAAGCAAAAGTCGAGGTGAATTCTGTGACAACTTTTGATCTTCCATACCTGTACCCGGAATTTCAGAATGAATATGGACAGGGGATGAATGGGTTGTTTTTACCCAATTCTGATGTGTCCAGCTGGGGTCCGAAAATGCAAGGCCAAACCGTTACCGACTGGACAGGAAAAGAAACAACTCTTGATCCTCAACCGAATAATGTGAAAGACTTTTTTCAGGTGGGAACCAATTTCACCAACAGTGTCTCTTACAGTGCGGGCAGCGAGAAATCAACTTCTTATTTCTCCTATAGCAACACCACCGCACAGGGAATGTTGGCGGATAATAAAATGCAAAGACACAACTTAAACTTACGATTGACTTCCGAGATTGTCAGGAACCTGAATATGGACTTTAAAATCACCTGGTTCCGCCAGCTGGTGAAAGACAAACCGACAACGGGGGACGACCTTTTCAGCCCCATGCATCAGTTGATCAGAATGCCACGCAGCATAAGGAATGCTGATATTTCGGATTATTCCTATTATACGGCGGCAGGTGATTATAAACAACGTACCTGGATCCCCGGATCTACCAATGTAATTAACCCATATTGGTCAATGTACGGATACGAAAACCCGAGTACCTCCAGCAACGTGAATTCCATGTTATCCCTGAAGTATACATTCACTCCCTGGTTATATCTTCAAATGCGGGGGGTAATGTCAGTCAACAATAGTGATTGGGAGAAAAAACATTACTGGGATACGCAATATGTCAATTCCGGGAAAGGTGGTTACGAAACCTATTTTGGCAAATCCCAGTTGCTGAACGGTGATGTACTCCTGGTGTTCGATAAAGACCTCAACAAAGATTTTCATGTAAATTTAAACCTTGGTGCCGAAATCAGGGATTCACAGGGCCGGAGTATGAACTCCAAAACCGGCGAATTAAGTGCCGAAAATAAATTCGCTCTAAGCTATGCAGTAACCTTAACTACCACCGATTCGGAATCAAGGGTTCAAAAACAGGCCGTTTATGGTATGGGACAGATTGCCTTTAAAAACTTCCTGTACCTGGATGTTACTGCACGTAACGACTGGAGTTCAACCTTGCCATCGCCTTATGCTTATTTCTATCCTTCCATTGGTTTAACAGGCATCATTTCAGACATGGTGAAATTACCCGAGGTAATTTCTTTTGCCAAAGTTCGTGGTTCTTATGCAGAAGTAGGAAACGATGCCGGGTTTGCACAAATATTCCAGACATACGGCAGGGCGGCAAACGGACCCGCTGGTATGGTGTATCCAAGTGGTACCAAGGTGCCGGTAAACCTGATTCCTGAAAAAACGAAATCATGGGAAGCAGGAACTGAACTTAGATTCTTTAGCAACCGTCTCGCTCTTGATTTTACCTATTACCATTCCAATACCTATAACCAGCTGATTACCATTACTTCCCCTTCTACCTCAGGCTTTGGTAGCGGGCGGATCAATTGCGGCAATATCGAAAATAAAGGAGTGGAAATTATGGTCTCCGGGACACCGGTAAAAACAAATGATTTAAGCTGGGATGTTGACCTCAATTTTGCCAGCAATAAGAACAAAGTCATTGAATTGTCAAAAACCCTGACCCGGTACCAGATCAGTTCTCCAAACTTATCGATCGGAGAAACCTGGGCTATTGCCGGTCAGCCATTTGGCGATATTTATACCAAAGGCTTTGTGCGCAATGAGGCAGGCGAAGTGATTGTTGATTCTAAAGGGATGCCTAAAGTTGATTCCAAAGCAAATCTTTACCTTGGTAATTTTAATTACGACTGGAGAGGTGGACTTACCAACAACATAAGGTACAAAAACTGGAACCTTTCTTTCCTGATAGACCTGAATTATGGTGGGGTAAGGCAGTCAGCTACGGAAGCGATGATGATGGCTTGCGGTACCAGCGTGGAATCATTGAAAGGTCGCGAAACAGGCATCGTTTTCGACGGCGTGCAGGAAACTGTAGCACCGGATGGCACTAAGACCTATACAAAAAATACGATAAGCATTACTGCACAATCTTATGCCACGCTTGTGGGTGGACGGATCAGCTTTGGCGCAGGTGAACCCTATAACCGCACAGCAACCAACTCCCGTTTGCGGGAGCTTGCTATTGGGTACACCATCCCGATGAAAAGCAGTCTGATTAAATCTTTAAGGGTTTCTGCAACAGGACGTAACCTGTTCTATATTTATAACGGTTGTGGTTGGTTTGATCCTGATTTGACTTATGACGCGGATAGAAACGGACAAGGTGCAGAAAGTGCATTTTTGCCCGGCTCCCGGACACTTGGGTTTAATATCAAAATGACGTTGTAATGTTTCATCTCAAAAATTTACGAAAATGAAGAAATATATTAAACACCGCATATTAAGGAAAGCAGTCTTTACTCTTGTCGCTGTTTTTGCATTGAACGCCTGTACTGATGATTTTACGGAATACAATACAGACAAAACCCAGATGATGGCCGTTGGCCCAAAGGAATTGGCGGGATTATTTTCCAGGGCGCTGTACGAAGGTTGCACCTGGATGACTACCGATAATATGAGCCGTATGTCGAGCACGGCAGCGCTCCATTTCTGTGGCTATACCGCTTGTGGAATCACCAATCAGGAGGATCTGATTATGAATCCCGGATGGCAAAACACCGGGTTTAATAAAATGTATGCAAGTGTCATTCCTCCGTTGAACAGTATTATGGATGTGTCGAAAAACGGGGTGAATACTGCTGCTTATAATGTTGCATTAATCTGGAAGGTCTGGATATTAAACCGGTTAACCGACATCTGGGGGCCTGTTCCATACTCTGAAGCCGGAAATGGACAGGAAATCGTTCCTTATGAGAGCCAAAAGGATATTTATTATAAAATGTTCGCGGACTTAACCAGCGCGGTTAATGCGTTAAATGCTGAATTAAAGAGTAATCCCTCCCTGAATGTCTTTGGTGCAGGTGACCTGATTTATGGCGGTGATGTGTCAAAATGGGTGAAATTTGCCAATACCCTCCGCTTACGCTTTGCTATCCGTATTTCAAATGTTGATGCCGCCAAGGCCCAGAAAGAAGCTGAAGCAGCCATCGCCGGTTCTTTAATGGAAACTAATGCGGATGATGCCCTGTTGACCACCAGTGTCCTCACAAGTGGTGGCAACGGAATGTGCCGGATGGAATCATTTTACCAGGATATTATGAGCGCCAGTATGGAAAGTGTGCTTAAAGGATATAACGACCCCCGTATGGAAGAATACTTCTCTCCGGTAGCCTACAACAGTGTCATTGATGCGGCTGGTTATCCGGAAGTACTGAAAGCACAGGTGGGTGGTTATCACGGCATGGCCAACGGATACGAACCGTTACAGGTTAATTATTTCAAATCGTATTCAAAATATGGGCCCAGGTTTAAGGATGGAAAACAATTGGTAACACCAATCAATATTATCAATTCTGCAGAATCATTTTTCCTGAAAGCCGAAGGCGCCTGGCGTGGCTGGAATATGGGAGGTTCAGCCCAATCCTTCTATGAAAAGGGGATCGAGATTTCTATCAAACAATGGAGGGGAACTTCATTCTCTGCTGCCACCATTTCCAGTTATATCAACGGTACCACTACCCCGATTGCGCCGGAGAATTATCCCTATAATGATCCGCCGATGACCAACATTCCTGTGAAATTCTCCAGCGATAAAACAACCCAGTATGAACAAATCATGACTCAAAAATGGCTCGCACTATTCCCTGTAAGTTTTGAGGCCTGGGCTGAATACCGGAGAACCCGGATGCCAAAAATCTATTCAAAGAAATATTCGGCCAATGCATTGGTTAATCCGGCAATTGGTCAGATTGTGACCCGGTTCCCCTATACCACGGATGAAAAAAACACCCAGCCGGCACAAATTGTGAAGGCCATTGAATTGTTGGGGGGACTTGACCTTGAAACAACGCCATTATGGTGGGATACCAATAGAAACGGAAATTAACCATCATTCCGGTATAGGATGACCAAAATCATCGGAAGAAAGCAATAACGATAAGCCCCGGCAGGTTCCTGAAACCTGTCAGGGCTTTTATCTTTCATGCCAAAAAGTAAAATATGACCATTTGCATATATCAGTGGGGATCAGAATAATCACACCCTTTCTCCACTGTGAATTAAAAATATGATATAAGCTTTATAAATAATAAGATATGAAACTGAAATACCTGATTTTGTGTGTCGTTGGCTTCGCTGTTGCTACCGGTAGTGTTTACTCCCAGACATCGGGAACGATTTTAATGGACGAGGTTGTCCGTATTCCTGCCCGACATGAAATAGTACTACCCGATATTCCCGGCTACAAAACACTAAAGTGCGATTTTCACATTCACACCGTGTTTTCAGACGGAGTGGTCTGGCCTACCGTAAGGATAGAGGAAGCCTGGGAAGATGGTCTGGATGCTGTTGCAATTACCGATCATATCGAAGGCCATCCGAAAAAATTGCCCGGACAAAATCACCAGGAATATGAGATTGCCCAGACATTAGCAAAAACTAAAAATATCATTCTGGTTAAAGGAGGTGAAATTTCGCGCGGAATGCCCCCCGGCCATTTTAATGCATTGTTCGTTACCGATGTCAATGCACTGAATCTTCCCGATTATATGGATGCCATCGGGGAAGCGGTCCGTCAGGGGGGATTTGTTATTTGGAACCACCCGGGCTGGAGAAAGCAGCAGCCCGATACCACCCGGTGGATGGCAGAACATGAAGCCCTGTACAGGAAAGGCTGGATGCATGGAATTGAAGTCTTCAACGAAAAAGAGTGGTATCCGGAGGCTTTGCAATGGGCAGGAGAAAAAAAACTGGCTATCATGGGGAATTCTGATATTCATGACGTGTTTAATAAAAGGTACAACCGGGAACTTTATCCGATCCGACCGGTCACGCTGGTCTTTGCTAAAGAACGGACAGAAGAATCCCTGAAAGAAGCCATGTTCGCCCGACGTACGGCCACCCTGTTTTTCAATAAACTCATCGGTCCCAAAGAATTTGTACTTCCACTTGTTAATCAGTCAATTCAGGTATCGAAGCCTTTTTTATATCTGGATGGCTACATTTATTTTGAGGTAACAAACAGCTCTGATATAGAATTTACACTGCTGAAATCGGGAAATGACACTTCAGGCTTGCCCGAAAAAACCATTCTGCCACGTCAAAGTAAAGTTGTAGCCCGTGTGAAACAGGAAGCTGGTCAACTAAATTCCTATACCTTTAAACTGGAAAATGTGTTGACAGGCGTTGAACAGTATGGCGAAATAACTTTCTCAGTAAAATAGCACCTCTACCTGGCTAAATAAGAACGGGCAATAACAATAAATGGTTAATTTGCCCATACCTGTTCCGGAACCATATAAAAAACATCCATGAACAACCTGGTACAATATCTTATTCCTGGCATTTTGCTGCTGCTGCTGAATGCCTGCAGTATGCAACCGAAGCGTCCTGTCGATTATGTCGATCCCTTCATTTGCACACAGGGCGACCATGGCCACTGGCTGCCAGCCGCATTGGTACCTTTTGGCCTCGTAGAGCTGTGCCCCGACACCTGGCCGGGAAGTCTCACCGCCGATGGTGATTTTGCCCATTCCGGATATGATTTTTCAGACCATCAGATTCGTGGTTTTAGTCACATCCACCGTGGAAGTTCAGGGGGCGGAAGTATTCACGACCGGGCCGGTTTCATTTCGCTGGTCCCTTTTACAGACGCATTATCCGATACTTTTTTTGTGAATCCGGTTCTCGATTTTGATAAAAATGCGGAAACCGCATCCGCCGGATATTACAAAACGCACCTTACCCAGCAAAATATTCTGGCTGAACTGACCGCTACTGTTCACACCGGTTTTCACCGGTACACCTATCCCTCAGGGACACCGAACCGTCTGTTTCTCTACAGCGGGAAAAAGGGAGGATCCCTGTCCTGCACGCAGGTGTCGCCTACACGGGTCGAAGGGGTAGTTGGTAACCGTTGGTTCGTGGCTGAGTTTGATGTACCGGTGGTGGAAACCTCCCTGTGGAAAGGTGTTCAGACCAAACTGGACAGCTTCCGGGTGGCGATGACCAGTGAGGGTTTCATCTTTGACTTTGGAGAGCTGAAAAACAAAACACTTCAGGTAAAAGTAGGAATCTCCGTTACCGGAATTGAAGGTGCCCGCAAAAACCTGGAAACTGAAAACGGGGGATGGGATTTTGAAGGTATCCGCATGAAAGCGGAAGCTGCCTGGAACGAACTGCTTTCCCGAATCAGGATTTCAGGAGACAATGAAGCAGACCTTACCATCTTTTACACGGCACTTTACCATACTTGCTTTCTGCCACAGATCGTGAGCGATGTAGACGGACTTTATCCCGGACTTGACCGGCAACTGCATAAAGCAGAGGATTATTCTTTCTACAACAATTATGCTTTCTGGGATTCGTTCCGGACGAAATATCCTTTGTACAGTTTGTGGATTCCGGAAGTATACCGTGACATCACCCAATCGTTGCGGGATATTTATGAGCAGGCCGGAAGCTGGGATCCGTTTCCCGATACGGATCATCCGCCTCACGGTTTTTGTTATACGGTCAGGGGAAAGGACGGTTACCAACCGTTTACCACTTGCCGGCACGAACATATGCTGATGGTGATGACCGATGCCTATGTGAAAGGTTTGACCGACTTCCCGCTGGAAACGGTGTATCCATACATGAAACATGAGGCTATGATTCAGATGCCCGCAAAGTACGACTCCATTGGTTACATACCGGCACGCCCCGACCAGACCGGTGAATACAGTTGGGATAACTGGTGTATGGCGCAGGTCGCCAAATCCATCGGCCATCAGAATGATTACAACTATTTTATGAAGCGGTCGGAATACTGGCGGAATACCTGGGATCCCTCGATCAAATATTTCCGGGCCCGCGCAGCCAACGGAACATGGCTGGATTTTCCGGACGACCCGACCGTGAACCGCGAAAAATACACCTACGAAGGAAGCAAGTGGCACTGGCGTTGGAATGTTCTGCATAATGTTCCGGCAATGATTGAAAATTTCGGAGGAAAGGAAGCTTTTCTGAAAGAATTGGAATTTTTCTTTGACAATGACCTTTATACAGCCGGGAATCAGATCGATCTTCATGCGCCGTTCCTGTTCAACGAAGCCGGAGCACCCTGGCTGACACAAAAATGGGTGCGAAAAATACTGACCGAACCAATCGTTCAGAAATACGGCACACACAATTTCTTTCCTGAACCCATTTTCGACCGGGTTTATAAAAACACTCCCGACGGGTATCTTGAGGAGATGGATTGTGATTATGGCTGTATGGCTGCCTGGTACAACATGAGCGCCATGGGCCTATACCAGGTTTGCCCGGGTGATCCGGTTTATCAGCTCACGGCTCCCATTTTTGAGGAAGTGAAAATTAACCTTGACAAAAAGATTTATTCCGGAAAATCGTTTTTGATTAAAGCAAAAAACCTGAGCAAGGATAATATTTACATTCAGTCTGCCACACTAAACGGGAAACCACTGAACCGTGCGTGGATATCCCATGGAGAGATTGCACAGGGGGGTAAACTGGTCTTTGAAATGGGCAAACAACCGGATAATACGTGGGGTAAGGAATAAATCAGGAAAATATGAGTCTTAATCATTCTGAAATATGGGAAGCTTTTTTTATCGGAAATCAATCTGTTTGCTGATTGGGATACTTTTGTGCGGAACAGTTTTTTCTCAGGATACTTTGTCGTTTCTGCATGTAACCGACCTGCACCTTATTTTTAATCCGGAGAAGAATGAGGTAAACCTGGCCCAAAAGCGGAACCATTATGCCGGAGGGGTAATGCCCTTTATGCAGTTTCTGAAAAAAATGCCCCAAAAAACAAATTGCAGCATGGTGGTTGCAACAGGCGACCTGCTTGATTCTTACGAAACTGAAGCAAAAAGTGGGGAAATGGTCCAATTCCAGACTAACCGTTTCCTCCGGATCCTGAAGAAGAGTAAAGTGCCTGTATTTCTAACTTTGGGAAATCACGACATCAGCAGTTATTCGTGGGAAAACAATGCCCTGGTTTCCCGTCAGAAGAATGCCGGAACTGCCCGTACCCGGTGGACCAGGAACGTTCCGGATTTTAAAAATGGAACCTGGTACAGTCATACGGTAAAAGTCGGTGCTACAAACTATCGGCTGATTTTCCTCGACAACAGCTTTAACCGGTTAAATTCCAACGAAAAAGTTGAGATTCCGTATCTCGATATGTCACAGTTGCATTGGTTAAGGGCACAGTTGCAGGAGTCGCCCGACGATGTGGAGATCATCCTGATGCACATTCCTATGAAAGCCGCACCCGGGGATACAACACCCGGGTGTATGCTCTATTCCGAGCTGGAAAAAAATCCGTCGGCAAAACTTATCCTTGCCGGGCATACGCATAAAAATAATGTCAGTAATTTCAGGTCCGGAGAAAATAACAAGATAGTTCAGGTGCAAACAGGCGCTTTTGCACAGAATACCACCAACTGGCGTATCATCCGTCTGACCAAAGATAACATCCTGGTTTCATCACCGGGTAAAACCGATAATGAGTTGACAATTTCAGTAAAATAGACGTAATGAGTACGGAATGAAATCTGAAAGGGAATAGAAATCCGATCCGGAAAAACAGCTGTCATTTTCTTTATAATTGATAGTAATACTATGAAGCACATACTATTTATCGTCATCGTGCTGTTCTCCATGCGAAGTTTTTCAGAAATTTCCGTGAAAGATGCCCCTTCAGGTCCCATTGCCGTTTTTCCCTCTGTTGACGAAAAAGTTGCCGAACTCAGCAACAAGTCGGTGAAGCTTTTATTAGGCCATACTCCTGAAGGAGCGCCCCGGTTGTTGTCGTGCAGGGACTTCGTTTCAGGCGAAGAACTGTTTAGCGATTTGGAACCGGAAGCCAGCCTTGACCAATGGATTCCCGCCTCCTTGAGGCACAAACCAGCAATTACCGGAAACTGGCAACGAAACGACAATCGAAATTTTTTGCGCGCTGAATCGGTATGTGAGTTGCCGGGAGGAATCAAATTTACCTGGATTGCTGAACTTGACCGGGAGAGTTCGCTAATCAGGCTGAGTGTGAAGCTTTCAAACCGGGGAAACATACCGGTAATAGTCGATTGGTTCCCTGCCTGGAGCGCCGCATGGTCTTTAACGGGAGAAGCAGAATCTTTGCATTACTGGGATGCCCTGTCATTCTCTCCGCATAAAGTTGCCCTACAGGAAAATTCAACAAAAATACTGAGAAGCAGGCTACATAGCTCCGATGCCATTCAGGATGGCAAAAATCCCTATTGGATTGTTGCAACCAACAAAGCACGGCTTTTTTTTGCGTTGGAGTGGTGCGGGGGATGGAAAGCTGAAATAAATGGAATAGAGGATGGCGTCAATTTCCACGTGTTTCTGCCCGAAAATGAAACACAGCTGACGCTTGCTCCCGGAGAAAGCATAACAGGTCCTTCCCTGATGGTTACCCCTGTTTTGTCAAATGATGAAGTGGCAGCACGCAATGAATGGATGAAAATCAGGGAATTGCTGGCTGCAAGAATTTACAGGGGCCCGGCGCCCTCATTCCCTTTTGGCTGGAACCACTGGTATACCGTTCGGTTTAATATCGATGAGAAATTTCTGTCTCAACAGATTGAGGCGATGACGCCGTATGGCTTCGATTACTTTGTGGTGGATGCGGGATGGTATAAAGCCTGCGGCGACTGGACTCCCCAACCTGAAAAGTTTTCGCCCGGCGCTTTTGCCCAACTGATGAAAAAGGTGCAGTCCAAGGGTACAAAAACCGGAATATGGACCTGCCCTCAGTTTGTCAGTCCCGATATTCCCACTCCCCCCAACCTGGTTATCGAGGATAAACCCGGATTTCAACGGTCATTTATCAACGGTTGGCTGATTGATTATGTGCGTTCAGATTTTGGGAAGTACCTTGTTCAGCATATCCGAAAACTTCGTAAAGCATATAATATAAGTTGGTGGAAATATGACCAGGATTTTTTTACGGGTGAAACCCGGCATGGAATGATGAAGAATGTAGTTGCGATGCAGGAAGCCCTGAAAACCGTTCGAAAAGCCAATCCCGGTTTGAATATCGAAAGTTGCCAGAGTGGTGGCCGGATGCTGAACGAATTTACCGTATTGTCCTCTCAAACGCAATGGATTAGAGACGGTGGAAGCACTGGCATAAGGCATGCCCGCAGCAATTTTACCGAAGCATTACAGGCCTTGGAATTTCTTCCGCCCTGGACTGTAAACCGTTGGATAAACCGCCCCAATGAAAATGACCAGGATAACGACGAATTCACGCGGATGTATTGTCGAAGTGCAATGGCCGGAATATGGGGATTGGTGGCGGATTTGCCGCTTATTGGCGAGAGGCAGCGAAATGTAATTATCCGGGAGTCTGAAAGATACCGCAGGCTCAATAAGTTGAAAAGAGACTGCCTTTATCAGATTTTTTCTCCCCGGGAAGGTGCTCCGGCTGCCGGAATCATTTTTTACAACACGGAAAAGACCAATGCCGGGCTGCTGTTTCTGAGATGGGATGAAGATGAGGCTTTCAGGCTGCCTGTTACAATGAACCAAATTAAACCAGGGGAAATCTATCGTATTGAATTTGTGGATTCCGGTGAAATACAAATCATAGAGGGACATAAACTGAAAGAAAACGGACTGACATTGCATTTTGACAAAACAGCCCTATCGGTGATGGTTTTTGTGGAGGCAATTGTACAATAAAAAATTTTGGGCTATGAAGCATAAAATTACCCGCAGATCATTCGTGACCACTGCCCTGACAGGGGTAGGGGCGCTGACCGTAAGCAACCCGCTTTTCCAATGTACAAGGATTGAAAGTGTACCTTCGAAAAGCTCCGGTGAAAAGCGGTTGTTTGCAACGACCGATTTTTATGACAATGTGCTGATCAACCACCAGGGGAGCCGGTATGGTGTTCCGGTTCCGCGTGATGAAGATTATTATAAAAACAACCGGTGTTTTATGGACCGGAAGCAGCTGGACGAACTGCACAAATTTCTGGCTTCGGTGGGGGTGACGCGTCACCAATGGATTTTCGACATTATCTGGACTTTTTATGAAGATTACCCGCACGGTTTTGACTTGCTCAGGGAAGTGGTGGCATCTGCCCATCAACATGGCATCGAACTGTATGCCGTGATCAAACCTTTTGAAGGCGGTATTTTTGGTAATATTTTGCCCCATACTATGCCTTGTCCTGAAGGAGTTGCCCTTCGCGATCTGCGCGGCATTTTTCCGATGCCCCGTCCGTTTTTAGCGAACAACCTGACGATGTGCCTGAAACGCAAACCAGCCACTGATGAATATTCTGAACAGATTGCTGGTATTCGGCTGGTAAAAAGCGACGACCTTCCGACATGGGTAAAAGCAGAACATCTGTCGATCCTGACAAGCCCCACAAACAACCGTTTTGTCCGCTACCACGGACCTATGGTGTTCCGTGAAACCATTGAACCGCGTTACCGTTTCCCATACTGGCGGAAATGCCGCGTTCTTCATCTTGAAGACCTGGTGATTCCCCGTGATCACAAATACATTTTGATCCGCTGCGCTCAATCCGGCGAAAATCCCAGCTTCAGCAATGAAAAGGGTAATATCATTGAACTGGTAGGAAACAACGGCGAAATTATACCGAATACACTAAGCACAGGTCAAGTCAGGTTTGATGAACACGCCGGGTTTTACCAGTCTGAACTGCAAAGACAGTTAGTCCGGTATCTGAAGCTACCCGATGTTCAGGCTGAAATAAAAGACCCTGCAAAAATGCAGGAACATTATCGTGATTTTCACAGCTTTGGCGAATACAATCCCGGCGATTTGATCAGCCTCGACAAGGAAGGAGCCCTTGCGGTGGCCTGCGGTAAACCCGGCTATCAATTGGGAATTCTGAATCCTGTTTACCCTGAAGTCAGGGAACACTGGCTCGATATGATACGTTTCTGCCTTGAACGGGATGTTGATGGGATTAACCTGCGGATTTCAAACCATACATTGTCCACTGAATCGTGGGATTTTGGGTTCAACGAACCCGTGTTGGAAGCAACGCGGGGGCTTACCGATTTTCATTCGGTAAGCCGTGTAAATGGCGATGCGTATACTGTTTTTTTGGAAGAAGCCTGCAAACTGGTTAAAAGCCGGAAGAAATCACTGGCGATCCATCTGGAAACCAATTTGTTAATTCCCGATGACCGGGGAAAAATCAGTTCGTACCCCTATAATTTCGAGTGGCAATGGGAAAAATGGGTGAAGGAAATTGGTGACGAATTCGAGATTCGCGGGATATTTCAGGTTCGTCCGTGGAACCTTCAAAAAGCAATTGATACCTTCAGCGCGGCGACCAGTTCGGCTGGAAAACCATTGTATTTGCAGGGCGATTTTCATGGGATGGCATTTGAAGGGCCTTTTGACAATATCAAAGCAGAAACCGGTATCGTAACCAGTCATCCCGGTCTGGACGGCTATGTTTTTTACGAAACAGCCAACATTACCAGGGTGAATGACAACGGCGAGGTGGTAGGAAGTCCGGAAGCCGCTGACATACTCACCCGTTTTTCAGGAATATGACATGAATACCCAATCAGAATGAAAACAAAAATCTCCCTGGCATTTCTTGCAGTTTTTTTCATCTTTTGCGGATGCCATACGACCCAAAAAGCAGCGTCGGTTTTTAAACTTCCCGAACGTGGTCTGTGTGCGCATCGGGGTGCCATGGAAACCCATCCCGAAAATACCATTCCTGCATTCCGTGCCGCTGTGGAAGCCGGCGCCCACATGATTGAGTTCGACGCGTGGCTTACCAAAGACAACCAAATGGTGGTGATCCACCCCTACCTGCTGGTGCACTCGCCGGAGATCCCGAGCGTGCTCCAGGAGCTGTACGACGAGTCCCGCCAGCGGCCGGACTACCCCTCGGCGGTGGTGATCCTGTGCGGCTCGGCACTCT
>DAIDJX010000004.1 GCA_027451165.1 Prolixibacteraceae bacterium
GTTTGTCTTTTGTGTGCCGGGTGAGCATTTTCAACCAACACGGATTAATAATTTGTGAAATAAAAAGTTAATTATTTGATATTGAATGTTTCATGCTGAGAGTTTATTCTGAATTGATGGATGCTTATTTAGGGAATTAATAATATGGTTAAGTAATTTACATTTGATATTGGTTTGTTACCTGCGAAAATAAATACTTTTATATTTACTTCAAAGTAAATATTGGGAAAATTCAAAACAATGGTTTACTTTTCGCCAAAATTTTGGTATGGCACATTCTGAACCTGATTTTTCCGGAATAAGAGCCTTCCTGTTCGATGTGGATGGTGTTTTATCGACCGATTATTCCCCACTCGATGAAACCGGCGAACCCATGCGGACAGGAAATGTGAAGGACGGATACGCCATCAGGGTGGCGATCCTGTCGGGATATCCCGTGGGTATCATCACCGGCGCACACCAGGAAAGGGTGAAACTTCGCTGCAAACACCTTGGCATCAGGCTCTACTATGAAAATGTAGCCGATAAATCGGCCTGTCTGGATCATTTCATCTCTGAAACAGGGATTCCCGCAGAACAAATCCTCTATATGGGTGATGATCTTCCCGATTTCCCGGTGATGAAACGGGTGGGTTTACCCGCCTGCCCGGCAGATGCCATTCCGGAAATAATTGCTGTATCTGCTTATGTATCCGGTAAAGATGGTGGCAGAGGCTGCGTCCGGGATGTCATCGGGAAAGTCCTGCAAACACAGAACAGATGGACAACATATTAAAAATGGACAGCAGAATTTATGTCCCCTTTAGAGCTTGTCCCGATCAATCGGGAGCATATAGGGGGCAGAACAAAACAATGGCCTGATTTATAAATAATTACTAATTACTGCATGAACTGGTTCCCTTCCTACAACTTTATCCTGGCCTCCAAATCCCCGAGAAGGATCCAACTCCTTTCCGAACTGGGCCTTCCGTTTACCGTTAAAACTTATGATACTTCGGAAGATTACCCGGATGACCTGGGTATGCTGGAAATTCCTGTTTACCTGGCCAGAAAAAAGGCAGCTCCCTTCAATGGTCAGCTTCAGGACAAAGATATGTTGATCGCAGCCGATACCATCGTTTGGTTGCAGCGGGAAGTGCTGGGTAAACCCACAGATGCCGATGATGCCCGGGCTATGTTGAAGAAACTGAGCGGGAACACCCATCAGGTGGTGACCGGCGTTTGCCTTAAAACAGTGAAAAAGGAAAAATGCTTTACCGTGATTACCCATGTCCAGTTTAAGGAACTGGCCGATTGGGAGATCAATTATTATGTGACCAATTTTAATCCTCTGGACAAAGCCGGCGCCTACGGCATCCAGGAATGGATCGGCATGGCGGCCATCACCCGCGTGGAAGGGTCTTATTACAATGTGGTTGGTCTGCCGGTGCAGCGACTGTATGTGGAGATTATGAATTTTTGACGTTTTCCAAGTTTATTAATATGATCAGAAAATTACTTCTCTATACCCTGATTTCAGGGTTGTTCGTTCCGTCGGTCTTTTCCCGCGACGGCATGTGGATTCCTTCCCTTCTGAAGAAATACAACATCGAAGAAATGCAGCGGATGGGTTTCCGCCTGACGGCTGAAGACGTTTATGATATCAACAATGCCAGCATGAAAGATGCCGTGGTCCAGTTTGGAGGTGGCTGCACGGGTGAACTGATCTCTGGAGAAGGGCTCCTGATCACCAACCACCACTGCGGTTATGGTCAGATCCAACGGCACAGTTCCATTGAACACGATTACCTTACCGATGGTTTCTGGGCAAAAAGCAGAGCTGAAGAATTGGCTTGTCCCGGGCTAACGGTCAGTTTTTTGGAAAGAATGGAAGATGTTACGGCTACCGTTCTTCAGGGAACTGATACCATCAGCAACCCGGTCCGGAAGTCGGATAGGATCAGATTGAACAGCGGGGCGCTTGAAAGAGAAGCCGCCAATGGCGGAAAGTTCCGGGCAATGGTCAGACCGCTCTTTTACGGAAATCAATACTTCCTTCATGTTTATAAGATCTATACCGATGTCCGCCTGGTAGGAGCGCCTCCTTCTTCCATAGGGAAATTCGGTGGTGATACCGATAACTGGGTTTGGCCCCGGCATACCGGTGATTTCTCGTTGTTCCGGATTTATGCCGGAAAAGACAACGAACCGGCTTCTTACTCCAAAGAAAATGTGCCCTTCAAACCTAAAAAATTCCTTACCATCTCCCTGAAGGGAGTGGAAACAGGCGATTTTACCATGGTGTTCGGCTATCCTGGCCGCACAACCCAATACCTCACTTCCGAAGGGGTGAACCTGATCATGAACCAGCGCGATCCCGACCGCATCGGTGTGCGGGACATCAAACTGGAAATCATGGACCGGTACATGAAAAAAGATCCGGTGGTGCGAATTCAATATGCCGCCAAATATGCCGGGGTCAGCAATGCCTGGAAAAAATGGCAGGGCGAAATCCTTGGTCTGAAAAAGAACAACGCCGTGGCTAAGAAACAGCAGTTTGAAGCTGCGTTCAAAAACTGGGCAGAACTAAATAACCTCTGGGAAAACAAATACCGGGAGGTACTCTCCGGGCTGCAGACCGCCCAGACTTCCTATGCACCATTTGCCAGGGCTTCAGACTACTATGCTGAAATTGTGAACGGAGGGGTGGAAATTTTCTCCCTCGCAAAAACCATTCAGGATAACCTGAAAGGACTTCAGAATCAGAAAGAAGTGACTTCAGAATGGCGGAGCGCCCTGCTCCGGCAAGTGGGCCGGTTTTACCGCGAGAGTTATCAACCACTGGATGAAGAGTTGTTTGACCGGTTATTGCCTGTGCTAAACAGCAAAGTTGACCCGTCATTCCTTCCGGAGCAATTCAAAACCATGATGGCTAAAAATACCTCTGCGACAGCACTTTCAGCGTTTTATCAAAAAAGTATGCTGGCTGATTCTGTCAGGTTGTTGGCATTAATCCGGACGGCTAAGGCTGATAAACTGAATAAAATCAGCAAAGATCCGATGATGATCCTCAACTCTGAACTCCGGAAGAAGTATGAGGAGGAGATCCAGCCTAAGGTTGTCGCCATGGAAGCCGGAATCGAAGCCGGGATGAAATTGTGGATGGAAGGCATCATGCAGCTGGAAAAGGGAAAAGCCCTTTACCCGGATGCCAACTCTACGCTGAGGGTGTCATATGGGAAGGTGGAGGGCTTTATGCCCACAGACGGCGTTCTGTATAAGCCCTATACCACCCTGGATGGCGTTATGCAGAAGTTCAACCCGGCGATCGAAGATTATGCAGTTCCACCAGGATTGAAGGATTTATATGACAAGAAGGATTACGGAAGGTACGGGGAGAAGGGTAAACTGCCCGTCTGTTTTGTGGCTTCCAACCATACCTCAGGGGGTAACTCCGGAAGCCCTGTAGTCAACTTTAATGGGGAACTGATCGGGGTGAACTTCGACCGTTGCTGGGAAGGTACCATGAGCGACGTGATGTACGACCCGGAAATCTGCAGGAACATTATTCTCGATATCCGGTATGCCCTGTTTGTGATTGACAAATATGCGGGTGCTGGTTACCTTCTGGAGGAAATGAAACTGGCAAACTGAACAGGGTAAATCTGCTTCCGGTATAGTTACACAGAGTTTCACGGAGGGGGCACAAGTTACACAGGGGGAAATTCAGACAGAATTACAATTTATAAATCAAGGTTAGTTGTTGGGAGACATCCGGTTTGGAGCGGGTGGTCCAGTGCATCGACCAGTTAAAGCGGCCGGTAACATTTTTATGCTGAATGAAATACCAGATGCCGTCCACCCTCAGGTATTTTGAAAAGCGGTAGAAGGGATCCCCATGGGCAAATTCCTGGCGGTCACCTGTGTATAAGGTGGTTTTCAGTCCGAGTCTCCGGTAATTAGCATTGCCTTCCAGATAAAAACCAAACCCGGTTTGAAATCCGTTGGTCACCGATCTTTCACGATAGAGGGAGGTCAATAGTCCGCCTTTCAGTAATCCATGCACCGTCACTTCCTGCCCGTAGCGCAATCCCGTCAGCAGGGCAAACCCGAAATGATCCCGGATGTGGACAACTTCCTTCATATTGGCAGGGTGGGCGAGGTGGTTCATCAGCACATAATTCTGAAGGAACCAATTTTCTTTTCTAAGTTCTCCGCTGGTTCCGGCCATGAACGCTTCCCTTACAGTCGTGGTTTGCCGGCCTGTCCAGTCGGTAAAAGCCATTTGATAACCCCAGTCTCCTTCCAGTTTTCCGGCCAGCCCTTCCACATTTGGTTTGAAAAAACAGAGGGTATCGGCCAGCATGGCCAGTGGAAAGTCGATCACTCCACGCCTCGAAAAAGATCCGAATAAAAACTCTTTTCCCCTGGTTTCAAAACGATAATAAAGAACCGGCCAGGGTTTGTGGAAATTGATGGCACTGCCAAATTCATACAAGCCAGTGAACCCGGCAAAAACGGAGTGATTTTCGATGGTAGTCCCAATTTCGGCCGTGCCAAGGGCGCCCAGGATGGTTTGTGATATCGATTGCCCGTTGTGGAACTCCCGGTTGTCGCCGATCCCTTCAAAAGTGAAATGAAAGAGTGGTTTTTGAGCAGTCACAGAGAAGCAGCAGAGGAGTATTATGATTAGAATGGAAAATTTCATAGATGCTTTTTTCAGCCATCTAAAATAATCAGGAATACAACAATTCTGTAAAAAACAAACACAAATTTGAACGTAGCTATTCCAGGAATGGATTTATGGATGTTTTGGACCCCCCTTTTTCACTCGCATACCAGGTAAGTCTCCCTTCTGGGATTCACCACCAATACGCCAAAGTTCTCCGCGTTTTTGACGATTTTCTCCTCCGGAAGGCCAATCAGCAGGTCCAGCAGGGTGATGGCAGAACTCCCCAGAAGAACCATCATGCCTGCCTGCAGTTGGATGGCAGTTTCAAATCCTTCCAGGTGGATACGCATGCTGCCGACACTTCCCCTGTAAACTTTATGGGGAATGCCATATTTCGACAGCAGGTTTTTCATGGCCGACAAATGGCCGGCTACTCTCCGGCGATCCGAATCCAGCCGGTCGTTGGCGCCAACGGCGATTATTTCACTGCGGCAATATTTTCCGAAATAAAGTATCCACTTCAGCGCATCCCGGTTTTGCCTGCGAAGGTCCACCGGAAATACAATTCTGGAAAAATCCGGAGCTTCTGTTGAATCCGTATTCAGGAATAGATATGGGATAGGGCTTTCCTGAAGGGAAACAGAGAGGTATTTAAAAGCTTTCTTCCCGGCTATCAGCAGGATGGCTTCCTGTTCATCCGCCAGGTGGGCGGCGAGTTTTGGCCGCCGGTACGCAGCTACCAACAGGGAAACGCGGATATCGGGGAAAGTATGGTGGATCGATTTCCTGTACTCTCTCAACTTATCGTTGATCAGGCTTTCCTGGTAAACACCCCTAACCTGGTAGAACAGGCAAATCTCTTTTTCAAAGTTAACAGCCAGTTGGACGCCTGCCCTGATCAGTGAAGCATCTCCGTCGTCCAGTGTGGTGTAAATTACGATTTTTTGAAGCATTTCCGGGAAAATCTCTGATGACAAAACTAACAATCATTTATCAAAGAAATGAGACAGAAATCATGAATAAGTGTTATCTTAATTCGCAAATTTGTTGATTCATAATTCGAGCCTATGATTCATGAGAAGCTGATTCATCCGGAAAGTATTGTGGTGGTTGGAGGATCCAACCATTTGAACAAGCCGGGGGGAAGACTGATTAAAAATCTGAAAGACCATGGTTACACAGGAAAATTATATGTGGTAAACCAGAAAGAAAGTGAAGTGCAGGGTTTACCCTGTTATCGCTCAGTGAGTGAGTTACCCCCTGTGGATTTGGCCATTCTCTCCATCCCTGCTGTTTTTTGTCCGGAAGCCATGGAGATTCTTGCCCGGAAAAAAGAAACGAGGGCTTTTATCGTGATTTCGGCCGGTTTCAGTGAAATGGGGCAGGAGGGCAAAGAATTGGAAAAGCAGATGGCTGACATTGCCGACAGTGTGGAAGGAACGCTGATCGGGCCCAATTGCATTGGGATCATGAACAGTTTTCATTCCAGCGTTTTCACAACACCGATACCCAAATTCTGGTCCGGTGGGTGTGACTTTGTTTCCGGATCGGGCGCCACGGCTGTTTTTATTATGGAAGCTGGAATCCCCAAAGGACTGCGGTTTTCGAGCGTCTGGTCGGTGGGCAACAGTGCGCAGACCGGCGTGGAAGAGGTGCTGGCCTGGATGGATGAAGAATATGACCCGGAAGTCAGCCCACCGATTAAACTGCTGTACCTCGAAAACATCAGGAATCCGGATAAGTTGTTGTATCATGCGACTTCGCTGATCAGGAAAGGGTGCCGGATAGCTGCCATCAAAGCAGGAAGTTCTGTGGCTGGCAGCAGGGCAGCATCATCGCATACAGGCGCCATGGTCAGCTCGGATGCAGCCGTGGAAGCCCTTTTCAGAAAAGCTGGGATTGTCAGGTGTTACGGGAGGGAGGAATTGGTGACGGCCGCCAATGTTTTTCTCTGCAAAGAGTTGAAAGGAAAGAAAATAGCCATCATCACCCATGCCGGCGGACCGGGTGTAATGCTCACCGATGCCCTGGAAAGTGGTGGATTGAAAATCCCGGTCATAGAAGATTCTCCTGCGAAAAAGGCATTGAAGGACATGCTTTATCCGGGATCTTCCGTAGAAAACCCCATCGATTTCCTGGCAACGGGAACTGTTGACCAGCTGAAGGCAATCATTGATGCCTGTGAAAAGGATTTTGACGTCGACGGAATGGCGGTGATATTTGGCAGCAACGGCCTGGTTCCCGTCAGGGAAGTATACCAGCTGGTCGATGAAAAAAGGCAGCAGTGCTCCAAACCCATTTATCCTATTTTCCCTTCCATTATTGAAGTGAAGGATGAAGTTTCCCTGTTTTTATCGCAGGGGAATGTCAATTTTCCTGATGAAGTGTTGCTGGGCAGGGCATTGACGAAAATCATGAACACGCCCGGACCTTCGGAGCAGGGCATGCTTCTGGAAGGTGTGGATATTTCTGAGATCCGGAGGATCATTGACCTGGCAGAGCCCGGATACCAGCCTGCCTCGATCATACACCGGTTGTTGGCAGCTGCCGGCATACCCATGGTGAAAGAGCTGGTCGTTACCGATGCCCAGGCGGCCATTGATGCAGCCAGGGAAATTGGCTTTCCGCTGGTGATGAAAGTGGTCGGACCGCTGCATAAAACTGAAGTCGGCGGAGTGGTGCTCAACGTCAGAAATGAGGAGAGTGTGCGGAAGGAGTTTCACCACCTGATGAAAATAGAAGGCAGCACCGCTGTTCTGCTTGCCCAGATGGCGCTGGGCACTGAACTTTTCCTGGGCGCCAAGTACGAACCGCCCTATGGCCATGTCGTTCTCTGCGGAATGGGCGGGATCTACGTGGAAGTAATGAAAGATGTGACTTCAGGGCTGGCTCCCCTTTCCATCGAAGAGGCTTCTTCCATGATTTATAACCTGAAATCATTCCGGTTGCTGGAAGGATACCGGGGAAAAAGTGGGGTTGACATCCGGAAATTTACCCACATCATCGTCCGCCTTTCCACCCTGTTACGGTTTGCCACAGAGATCAAGGAAATGGACATCAACCCGTTGATGGCGAACCGGAATTCTATTCTCGCCGTCGATGCCCGGATCAGAATTGAAAAATAACCTTATGACGGCAGTTAAAGAAAATCAGGATCGTTTTTACAGTTCCATTTCTCCTTACTATTCTTTGATATTCCCCTATAACCCGGCACAGATCGGTTTTCTGGAAAGTGAAAATGAAACGTTGGAAAACCAGCAATTCCTGGATGCCGGATGTGGTTCCGGGGAACTGGCCTATGCATTGGCCGGTAAGGGTGCCAGGGTTACTGCCATCGACCTTAACCCTGCCTTGCTCGGCCGGGCAGCCTCAGAAAAAAACCATAAGCGGATTTCTTACCGGATAGCGAATATGCTCGATATCGACAAGTTGTTTGATCATTCCCGCTTTGATGGCGTGATTTGCTTCGGAAACACCCTGGTGCACCTCGACAATACGGATCAGGTGCTGGCCTTTTTCAGGTCTGTATTCGCAGTGCTAAAGCCGGGCGGGAAATTTTTCCTGCAGATTCTGAATTATGACCATATTTTCGGGGAAAAGGTAGAATCCTTACCCCTGATCGAAAATGACCAGTTTCTCTTTGAGAGGAGATACCGCTTCACCAGTGGAAGCCGGAAAATCAGATTTATAACCCGTCTGACCATCAAATCAAGCGGCGAAAGCATTGAAAATGAGACTGAACTGTTAGGGTTGGGGTCCTGTGATCTGACCCGGCTGTTACAGGAAGCCGGATTTGGAACTGTTTCCCTTTATGCTGATTTTGCCAAACATCCTTTTGGCGGGAATCATCTCCCCCTGGTAGTTTCAACCTATAAAAACCGGATTACAAGGGAAGAATGATATCTTCCTGTTTCAAATTAAATTCGTTTTCACTCGCACCCCTCTCTCTGCCAGCTGGCGGAAGGGGCCGGGGGTAAGGTCATACCTTTGATGTGGTACCAGAAACCGGCTTAGTTACCCGTTTCCGGTGAAGTTTCCACCACACAAAGAACCCGCTGAACAATACCAGGATCAGACATATTCCGGCAAGGGGCACAAAAAGGATGTAAAAAGGACCAACCAGGTGTTCGAAGATTCTACCGGTATGGATTTCCAGCGCCGCATTCCATAGGGAAATTGGTGTTTTGCGGATTACCTCAGTGGTCATTTCCGGAAATTGACCTGTTCCGGGGAGGGCAACTGCGCCTTTGTTGTAATCAAACCACCAGTGCTTTCCGCCAGGGAAAGTAATCCACCCGGCTACCATATGGTCAGAGATGGGCCTTCCTGTGTGGCTCACCTGTTCCGTGGCTTCACCGGAAAAGAAATCCATGACCGCCCCGGAAGAGATTTTCCAGAGATATAAGCCGGTAAAAGAACCGACGAGGTAACTGTCCTTGCCCGTTTGTTCCAGCACATTGCAGCCCATAATGCTCACCGGCGGCTGAGAGGGTGCTGGTATCAACGGTTGATTCAATGTTTCGTCTGAGACATAAAACCCTTCCGAGGTCGAAAACAGGTAAATGCCAAGCGAATCGTTCCAGCTTACCCGTCTGAGTTTGTCAAACCAGGGATTGTCCTGGTCGAGGTGGGTATATGGGATTATCCCCACCTGTTTACTGGCAATGGGGATCAGGAGCGGAGGCCGCAGGAATATGCCGGCTGTGGTGTTAACGATCAGGAACAACACAAAAATGTAGCCCACCACATTGTGCCATTTCAGGTTAAGCCGGGCTGTGTGCGCCAGTTGTCCGGCGCTGTTCAACCGCTTTTTCCTCCGGCGTATCCAGCCCGGAAAAAAGAAATGGAGCAGACCGGTCACGGATAGCAGGATGACCACGAATCCCAGCGTATCCACAGTAAAAATGCCGATTTTCCCGAAAAGTTCCCCGCTGTGCAACTCCCAAAGGGTGTTAAACAGCCCCGTCTTTTTTTCGTATCCTTCCGGAGAAGGCAGCAGAATGGGTTCAAACCGGCTAAGATCAGTGGTCTTCATCAACAGATGCCTGCTGAGGATGATCAATGTATCGTCTTTTATGGTGAGGTCGGTCAACCGGTCTTCCTTGACCGGAAGAGTGATTTTTGTCCACGCAGGGCGTTTCATTTCAGTGGCGTACAATCCGAAGTGGGTGGCTGCCAGCAGTTTATTGCCATAGCAGATCAGGGTGTAAATTTTCCTTTTGTCAATTCCTGCAGGGAATCCTGAATTAAAATCCGAAATGGAGGTAAACTGGTTGTTGCTCAGCCAGATGCCTGTATTCCCGTAAATCAGGACAGAATCATCGGTCAGGTACAGAGAGCTCCTGACGCCGGCCAGGTTCCAGTTTTTATATTGGTAACCCGGAGGCATCAACTTTCTGGAAATATTGAAAGAAGAGAAAAAATCCCTGTGGTTAAGGACAATGCCTGACAAGGCGAAAAGGATCGCAAAAAAAGCAATCACCACTGCCGGCCATTTATGAAGGGTTTTGTTCCAACGGATAAACCTGCTTTGTTTCATAAAAAAAACGGAACCTGATTTTTCAGGTTCCGTGCAAAAATGGGGAAAAAAGATAAGAATTAAATAGTTTTTAATCGTTTATTTCTGTTTCAAAAATTTCAATCCTGTGAGAATCTGGTCATTGTGGTTGACTCTCAGGAAGTAAATTCCATCCTTCAGGGATTGAGTATCCAATTCCACATAATGCTGTCCGTTCAGATTAAGGTTTCTGATCAGGGCGATCCGGCCTTTCATGTCTATGACATCGATATCAACGGTTCCCGAAACGGGTTTGTTGAAGTCGATCCAAACGCGTTCCCTGACGGGATTGGGATAGATTTGTATATCCCTGACGGCCATGTCATCCAGAGAGGTTGTCCCGAGAATTACCGCTACTTTCTGTTCACTGGTGCTTGAGTTATCCCCGCTGATGGCAGTCAGTTTTACATCGTAATTGCCTTCTTTGTCAAAAGAGTTTTCCACTGAAGCGCCATAAGCCACTTTTCCATCGCCGAATTCCCATCGGTAAATAAGGTCTTCTTCCGGAGAAATCACACTGAAAATATACGTTCCGCTGGCTTTCTCTATTTTCATGACAGGAGCAGTCAGGAAAGAGAAGGAAGCGCTTTTCTGGCATCGATCTGCGATAACCGCCTGCACCACATATTGTTTGTTCGGGCAGAGGTTTTTTACCGTATCTCCGGTAGCGCCATGCGACCAGAAATATTTGACGTCTTTGTAAGGTTTAATATTTTCATCCATCAGGGTGACAACGGCTTTGCCATTGCAAACTGCAGTGGTTCCGGAGGGATTGAAAAGCAGCAGGCTGAAAGCTCCCGGGCATTGGGGCAGAGCAGGTGACTGCACTGTAAATCTTACGCTTTTGGTGACGGTGCACCCGGTTGAAGTGGTGATCGTGCATTTAACCTCGTAAACTCCCGGTTTTTCATAGGTATGTGAAGGGTTCTGTGCATCGCTGAGCTGACCATCCCCGAAACTCCATTTCCAGGTTTTTATTTCCTGTTTGGAAAGGGCATAGAACAGGAAAGTATTGGCCGGCTGATCTTTGGGTTTGATCACCAGATCAAATGCACAGGGAACAGGTTCGGTTCCGTTGGATACTTTCACCACTGCACAATACTCACTGGTGCATCCTGTGGCTGTTTCAATATAGAGACAAACCTTATACTCCCCGAAAGCAGGATATTCATGTACCGGCCGAAGTTCAGTACTTGTAGTACCATCGCCGAAACTCCATTTGCAGTTCTTGATTTCGCCTGTTGATTGGTTGGCGAAGGCCATCTTTTTCATCATGGCCGGATCTGACCAAAGGGCATTGGTGGCGGAAAAGTAGGCTTTACAGGCGGATGAAACCGGAATTTCCACTATTTTGTGAATTTTTACCGGCTTCCCCGATTGGCAGGCTGTGACTGTTGAAGCCAACAATTCGTAGGCAAATTCAACATTTTGACCTGCCTTGAATTCAAAATTAACTGCCATTTGTACGGGAAGCAGAATGGTATTGTCCATGATCAGCGCCCATTTGCAACCGGCAATGGATGAAATATCTTTCACATAGCCTTTTCCGGAAAGGATAACCGGCTGGGTAACATAGCCTGCCTTGATGGTTGTACAATACTCGCTCTTGCAGCCTTCGGCGGTGTATATGACGAGGCAGACTTTATATTCCCCGGGTTTGGCGTACTCGTGCACAGGATTCAGCTCTGTACTTTTGGTCTCATCCCCGAAATACCAGATGCATTCCTTTAGATTCCCTGTTGATTTATTGGTGAATGCCACTTTGTTGGAAATCACATCGGCAGCCGTCGGATTGGGTACGGATGCCCAGGTAAAAAGGGCTTTGCATTCGGGAATAACCGGTATTTCAGCAATCTTATGAATTTTCACCGGTTTGCCTGCCTGGCAGATGGTTGCGGTGTTCTGAAGAAGTTCATATGCCAATTCAACCTTTTGACCTGCCTTGAATTCAAAGGGCATGGCCATTTCTGCCGGAAGAAGCACGGTGGTATTTTCGATCACAATACCCCACTTGCACCCGCTGATGGAGGATAAATCCTTCACATATCCTTTGCCCTAAAGAATAACCGGTGCATTCGGATCAATCAGTTTTACGGTCATGCAATAATCACTTTTGCAACCGTCAGTAGTTTCTATAATCAGGCAAACTTTGTATTCCCCGTATTTAGCGTAGGTGTGAATCGGATTCAGCTCAGTGCTGCGGCTTTCATCCCCGAAAGTCCATGTACAGGCTTTAATTGTACCGGTGGAGATGTTGGAGAAAGCCACTTTACGGGAATTCTCTTCCGAAGGTCCCATAAATGGTGCTATAGCCCAGGTAAACAGCGCTTTGCAGGGAGAAGTCACCATATTTGCCCCTTCAAACAATGCTTCTGTTTTGCCATACCATACATTGTTGGCATTGTCTACAATCTTGACCTGTACCCCATAGTTTTTGGTGTACTTGAAGGTATAGGTGGGCTGCAGTTTTTCAGAAGTGCCCTCATCTCCGAAATACCAGATGCTTTTCAGCGCTTCCCCTTTAAAATCTGTGGAAAACGTGTAAGAGGGAGGGTTGGATTTGTTCATCACATAGGAGATCTTTACTGTGAGGGCATTTTGACCAGCAACAGAAAAAATCATCAGAAACAGCAACAGGGAAAACGTAAATCTTTTCATAGGACCCGCTTTTTTTTGTGCTAAAACTAACTTATTTCAGAAATAATTCAGATACAAATATAAGTAAGAATGCTTCCCATTTTCAATCAATTAAGACGAAAAATTACGTAAAAAGGTTGTGTCCGGACTATTAATTTTTCATGCCTTTTATGACATGAATAGTGTTACCATCAGGTTTTATGCGGATGAACTCTAAAATCAATGATTTATTGAAATCCCGGGCATCAAAAACATCAAAATGAAATATATTTTCCGCTTAATGTAATAATTTTTCAAAAATATTGATTTTCAATTTATAAATTATTTATTTTTGGGTGATGTTTCGTCATTTTCCATATTATCGTCTTCTTGATTACTTCTACGCCGGCCGGGCGTGATGAAAATGATTTGACATATTTCTATTGATTTTCCATAAACCAAAACCAAAATTTATGAAAAGGGGATTTTTGATTCTGCTTTTAGTTTGCTTGGTCATTTCCGGAAAATCTCAACAGATTTTGACGGAAAAGAAAGTGAATCTCAGTTTTTCAGGCTTTGTTAAAAATGATTTTATTGTTGATACACGCCGGAATTCTGAAGCCGTAGATGGTCTGTATACTTTATGGCCATTGAAACCACAGTATGATGCAAACGGGGAGGACATCAACGCGCAGCCGAGTGCCAGGATGTTTTGCATCTCCACCCGTTTTGCCACGCGTTTGTCGGGACTGGAACTGGGCAAATCGAAAGTTGGCGCTTATGTTGAGCTTGACTTTACCGGTGGTGATGCAGCCAACAGTGTTCGTTTCCGTCATGCCTACACCACTTTCACCTGGCCGAAAACCACCATTTTGTTTGGCCGCACCTGGCATCCCACATTTATCGAAAAAGTTTTCCCGGGTGTTATGGCCCTGAATACGGGTGTTCCTTTTCAGGTTTTCAACCGCAGTGAGCAGCTCAGGCTTACCCATCACATCACGGATAAATTTGATGTGATAGCCGCAGCGGTTTACCAGATCAATTACATCAATTACGGGCCTGACGGAACTTCCTCGAGGTATCAGCGGGATGCCCTTATCCCCAACATGCACCTGCAGTTTCAGTACTATGATGCCCATTGGGTAGCAGGTGCCGGTGTGGACTGGAAACTGATTCAACCCCGGCGTACAACCATTGGCAGTGACGCAAAGGTATATGTGACCACGGAGAAATTAAGTTCCGCGGCTGCTTTGGCTTATCTGAAATACACCAGTGGAAAATTGGAGTTTAAGGCCAAATCAATGTTCGGTCAGAATGTCTCGGAAAGTTTATTGCCCGGGGGTTATGCCATTGCCTCGAAAGATCTTCGCACCGGATTTGAAACCTATACGCCGACCAATCACCTCTACAGTTTTGTCAACCTGATGTATGGTGATACCTGGAAAGTGGGTATTCTGGCTGGTTATTTGAAAAACATGGGGACCTCTGAAAATCCATGGAATTCCGGCACTGCAGAAAAGCCTGGTTCCACTTTTTATGCGAGGGGAGCTGATGTGGATGTTTGCTGGAGGATCGCCCCGCAGCTGACCTGGAAAGTAAAGAATTTCATGCTGTCATGGGAGCCCGAAGTCACTTCAGTGAGTTATGGGGACATCGACATCCTGGATAAGGGGAAAATCAAGAATGCAAAATTTGTGACCAACTTCCGGAGTTTGGTTACTGTATTTTATCTGTTTTAAATGATGTATTGGGAAAAAGAACTGGAAACGCTGCCTGAGAAAGAATTGCGGCAACTTCAGGTAAACCGGCTGAATATCACCCTGGCTCATGCCCGGCGTTCACCCTTTTACGGGGAATTGTTCGGCAGAAACGGGAACCATCCGGAATCCGTCAACGATGTGAAAGGTATTGAATCGCTGCCATTCACGGTGAAACAACAACTCCGCGATCATTTTCCGTATGGATTTTTAACCCTTCCACAGAAGGAAATCATCCGGCTGCACAGTTCCAGCGGAACTACAGGCAATCCGACGGTCATTTTTCATAACCGCCATGATATAGATTCCTGGGCCAATCTTATGGCGCGTTCCCTGTTCTGTGCGGGGGTGAGAGACACCGATGTTTTCCAGAATATTGTCGGGTACGGGTTATTTACGGGCGGCCTCGGATTTCAGTATGGCATTGAAAAGCTCGGGGCTTTGAGCATTCCGGCCGGGGCAGGGAACAGCCTGCGCCAGATCAAGCTGATGCGGGACTATGGAACCACTGCAATACACGCTATTCCCAGTTACCTGACCCGGCTGTATGATGTTTTCCGGGAAGAACATTTGAATCCACAAAAGGATACCCGGCTCAGACTGCTCTGCATAGGTGCAGAACCACACACAGAAGAGCAGCGACAGCGTATCCAGGAAATGTTCGGAGTGAAAGCCTATAATTCTTTCGGCTTGTCAGAAATGAACGGACCCGGAGTGGCCTTTGAGTGTGAATACCAGAACGGGCTGCACATTTGGGAAGATGCTTTCCTGGTGGAAATTGTCAATCCCGACACGCTACAGCCGGTTCCGGATGGAGAATTCGGCGAACTGGTCATGACAACCCTTGACAGACAGGCCAATCCGCTTATTCGATACCGCACCCGGGATATCACCAGGATAATTCCGGGAGCTTGCCCCTGTGGTCGTACCCACCGGCGGATAGACAGGATTACCGGGCGTACCGACGATATGTTCATCCTGAAGGGATGCAATATTTTTCCGATGCAGATTGAGGGCGTCCTGATGAAAATACCCGAAGTGGGCACTGATTACCGCATTACGCTGGAAACGGTCAGTGACCAGGATACCATGGTAATTGATGTGGAAATTAAAAAAGACTGTTTCCGGGGAGATCTTGCCTTTCTGGATAAACTTCAGAAACGGCTGACCCACCTGATCCGGGATGAAGTACTGGTGACACCTGTTATCCGACTGGTTGAACCGGGATCCCTGCCTAAGGCGGAGGGGAAGGCAGTGAGGGTTTATGACACAAGGAAAAGATAAAAGATACAAGACAAAAGGACAAAAGACAAGACACAAGACTAAAAGACACAAGGCAAATGGCATATCAGGTATCTGTATTTCTGGAAAACAAAATTGGTCACATGGAGCGGATTACCGCGGTGCTGAAAGCTGCTGGCATCAACATCCTGACCATGAATCTGAACCATACTACAGGAGGCTGGGGTATCGTAAACCTGCTCGTTGATCAGCCTGAACTGGCTTACGGGCAGCTTTCAGACGCAGGAATTTCAGCGGCGCTGAGGCGGATCGTTGTACTGCCGATGGAAGATAAACCAGGATCTCTGGATGGTTTACTGAGAAAAATAGCCGGCGCCGGCATCAACTTCACCACTGCGTATGGCCGTTCCGGCCGGGGGACCGCCTGGTTTGTCGTGGATACGGAAGATATTCCGGACGCCGAAACAATACTGAAGTCGGCAGGGCTGGAGATTTTACCGGATGAAACCGTCTACACCCTTGATTAATCTCGAATTTGGAACCTGGAACCTGGAACCTGGAACCTGGAACCTGGAACCTGGAACCTGAAACCTGAAACCTGAAACCTGGAACCTGAAACCTGAAACGTGGAACCTGAAATTTAAACTTTAAACCTATAAATTATGCTTGGAATAACTGATCCCTGGATTATCACAGCCTATGTGCTGTGTATCCTGAGTGCACTGGCGTGCATTGTTTACGGGCTTATGAACTGGAACAAAGGTGTTGGAGATGAAACTTCCCAGATTGAAGAGGAAGTGAAATGGGAGGAAGTGGAGACTAAAATTAACGAAACTTTGTAGGAGGGAAAATCATGTTAGGGAGTATCATTGCTTTTCTGGTTTACCTCTTTATTGTAACTTACCTGGGTTACCTGGGGTTTAAACACACAAAAAATGCGTCTGATTACCTGGTGGGAGGCCGCCAGATTCATCCGCTGATCATGGCTTTGTCTTATGGAGCCACCTTTATCAGTACTTCTGCCATTGTTGGTTTTGGAGGAGCTGCCGGAACATTGGGAATGGGGTTGCTGTGGCTGACTTTCCTCAATATTTTCGTCGGTATTTTTATCGCTTTTGTCATTTTCGGGAAAAGGACACGGAAAATGGGACACAATCTCGATGCGCATACCTTTCCGGAATTGCTGGGGAACCGTTTCCAGTCGAAATTTATTCAGGGATTTGCCGGGATCATCATTTTCCTCTTTATGCCGATCTATGCTGCTGCTGTGCTAAAAGGGGGCACTGATTTCATTCAGTCTCATTTCGGTATTACCTATGAGATTTCACTGTTGTTTTTTGCGGCAGTAGTGGCGCTGTATGTCTGGATGGGTGGAATCAAAGGGGTCATGTACACCGATGCCTTTCAGGGGATTATCATGTTTGCGGCGATGGTCTTCCTGTTAATCTTTACTTATAATAAACTTGGCGGAGTAGTCAGCGCTCATGAGCAGTTAGGCGCCTTGTACCAGAATGCTGACGTTCAGCCACAGATAGAAAAAATGGTTAAAGGTGGGTTCCGGGGTTGGACCAACATGCCGGCCTGGGGAACTCCGATCTGGTGGTCCCTGGTTACTACCATTGTAATGGGGGTGGGCATTGGTGTTCTGGCTCAGCCACAGCTGGTGGTCAGGTTTATGACGGTTAAAAGTAACCGTGAGCTTAACCGTGCGGTGCTGTCTGGTGGCATTTTCATCATCATGATGACCGGCGTAGCTTTCATCGTTGGCGCCCTTTCCAATGTAAGCTTTTTCAGCGAAAGCGGGAAAATAGCCATAGCCGCTGCCGGAGGGAACGATAAAATTATACCTGTATTTATCAAAACATTTGTTCCAGGATGGTTTGGGATAATTTTCTTCCTGGCCCTGATCGCTGCTGCCATGAGCACCCTGAGTTCTCAATTCCATGCCATGGGAACCGCCATTGGCAGGGATTTTTACCAGAAGAGCCTGCAGAAAAAAGGGAATACCATACTGATCACCCGGATGTCGATGCTGCTGGCTATAATTCTGAGTGTGGTGCTGGCCTTTCTGGCCAATAAGCTGGATGCCAGCATGCAGATCATTGCTACCGGGACCGCCTTGTTTTTCGGGCTATGCGCCGCTGCTTTCCTGCCTGCTTACCTGTCGGCCCTCTATGTTCGGAATATTTCGACCAAAGCAATCATTGCCGGAATGATTGCCGGTTTTTCTGTTGGTATTTTCTGCATCTTCTTTGTGCATGAGAAAGAAGCAGCCAGCCTGCAACTCTGCAACCTGCTGTTTGATAAAACTTCAATTGTAAAAGATACGGCCCTTGCCAAACTGGCCCTGGTCGATCCGATTATTTTTTCTTTTCCGGCTTCTGTCCTGACCACTATCATAGGCTACTTTGTCTGGAAAAACAAACTAAGTGAAGAACATATAAAACATTGCTTTGGTGGAATATGATGTAATAAATCTATTGTATATAACTTAAAAACCAAATTATGATAGGAATACCTGATCCTGCAATATGGATAGGCTATGTGCTGGCCATCCTGAGCGTTATTGCCTGCATTGTTTACAGTGTGAAGAACTGGAATAAAAGCGACGACCCTGCACCGGATGCTCCTGAACGGGAAATAAACTGGGAAAAGGAAGAAGATAAAATCAACGAAATGCTTTAAAATCAGGAATATGAATACGTTTACACTTGGGCTGGTTGTTATTTTATACATGTTGCTGATTGCCTACCTGGGCTATATCGGATACCGGAGGACCAAAACCACGAAAGATTACCTGCTGGCAGGCCGTGACAGTCATCCGTTTATTATGGCCATGTCTTACGGGGCTACCTTTATTTCCACTTCGGCTATCGTTGGTTTTGGCGGTATGGCCGGGAAGTTCGGAATGGGATTGATCTGGCTGGTGTTTCTCAATATTTTTATCGGCATTTTTATCGCCTTCGTTTTTTTCGGAAGGATCACCCGAAGGGTAGGGCTTAACCTGGATGCACATACTTTTCCGGAATTTTTAGGAAACCGCTTCCAGTCGAAATCGATTCAGATCATCAGCGGACTGATCATTTTTATTGCCATGCCGTTGTATGCAGCGGTGGTGCTGATCGGAGGCGCACGTTTCATTGAAAGTATCTTCCAGATAGATTTCACCCTGGCCCTGATCTTCTTCACCCTGATCATGTCTGCTTATGTCATTGCGGGTGGTTTGAAAGGAGTGATGTACACCGATGCTGCGCAGGGTACCATTATGTTTGTCTGTCTTCTCTTTCTTCTGATATTTTCCTATTTCAAACTCGGAGGTTTTTCTGCGGCACACCAGGCGCTGACCAACATGGCCAATCTTGTTCCGGCAGACCTGGCAGCACAGGGTCACCTGGGGTGGACTGCCTTTCCGAAGATCAATTCTGCCTGGTGGTGGATACTGGTTACCAACATTATCCTGGGGGTGGGAATAGGCGTGCTGGCCCAACCACAGCTGGTAGTCCGTTTCATGACGGTGAGAAGCTCCCGTGAACTGAACAGGGCGGTCATGACCGGCGGTATTTTTATTTTTGTTTCCACGGGGTTTGTTTACACTGTTGGTGCCCTCACAAATGTCTGGTTTTATGAAACTTCTGGTAAACTTGCGCTGGATGCCGTGGGCGGAAATGTGGACAAGATTATTCCTGAGTTTATCAATCAGGCAATGCCAGCCTGGTTCATCTACCTGTTCATGATCGCCTTGTTGTCGGCAGGAATGTCTACCCTCAGCAGCCAGTTCCATACCATGGGTTCTGCCATCGGGCGTGATGTCATTGAAAAGATTTTCCCCAAAACGGGATTAAACACCATGATGATTGCCCGGTTGGGGATTGTTTTCGGTGTGCTCATTTCCCTGTTGATCGGCTACAAATTACCCATGGGCATCATTGCCCGGGGAACTGCCATTTTCTTCGGGATTTGTGCAGCTACCTTTCTTCCTGCCTATATTGCTTCCCTTTACTGGAAACGGGTCACCCGGAGCGCTGTCTTATGGAGCATCATCAGCGGAATGGTTACCAGCGCCTTTGCTTTGGGATTCCTGCATAAAAGCGAATCTTTGCCGCTGGGCATCTGTAAGGCGCTTTTCGGTAAAGATTTTCTGATCGATAAATTCCCTTGGATGATTATCGACCCGTTAATTTTAGCATTGCCTGTATCCGTTTTTGTATTGATTGTGGTTACCTTTGTCACCCGACCACCGGAAAAAGAATTTCTGGATAAATGTTTTAAATGACCTGTAAAGCTTTTTGAGATGATATGGAATGAATCCATCGAATGTGCCTCCCGTGAAGAAATGCGAAAAATCCAGTCGGAAAGACTGATCGATACCGTACAACGTGTTTACCAGTCAGTGCCGGCCTACCGCAGAAAAATGCAGGAAGCCGGCCTGGTACCCGGCGATATCAAAAGTGTTGACGATCTCGTAAAGTTGCCCTTTACCACCAAGAGCGATCTCCGCGACAACTATCCTTTCGGAATGTTTACCGTTCCCATGAGCGAAATTGTCCGTATTCACGCTTCTTCAGGTACCACCGGCAAATCAACGGTGGTGGGGTATACCCGCAAAGACCTGCGCGTATGGGCTGAAGTGGTCAGCCGGACACTGATGATGGCAGGCGTACACCGGGAAGATATGGTTCAGATTGCCTATGGGTACGGTCTGTTTACGGGCGGACTGGGTATGCACTATGGTTGTGAGAACATCGGAGCTTCAGTAATCCCGATTTCCGGAGGAAATACGGAAAAACAACTGCAACTGATGCAGGACTTCGGAACCACAGTGCTGGCTTGCACGCCATCCTATTCCCTTTTCCTTGCTGAGGAAATGGAGGCTTCAGGCATAAAAAAGGAAGACTTGAAACTGAGGGTGGGAATTTTCGGGGCGGAACCCTGGACTGAAAACATGCGCAGGGAGATAGAGTCTAAGTTGGGAATTAAGGCGATCGACATCTACGGACTGAGCGAAATCATCGGTCCCGGCGTCTCCTGTGAATGTGAATTTCAGGCGGGGATGCACGTCAATGAAGACCATTTTATCCCGGAAATCATTGATCCCGAAACATTGAAGCCACTGCCCGAAGGCGCGGTCGGCGAACTTGTTTTTACCACTGTTACGAAAGAAGGTATCCCGCTGATCCGCTACCGCACCCGCGACCTGACCCGCCTGAACTTTGAAAAATGCCAATGTGGAAGAACATTGGTCAGAATGGAGAAATGCAAGGGGAGGAGCGATGATATGCTGATCATCCGCGGGGTCAATGTATTCCCGTCGCAAATTGAAAGCGTACTGCTCGAGATGAGCGAAACCGCTCCTCATTATCTGTTGATTGTGGAACGGGAAAACAACCTGGATATCCTTAAAGTGATGGTTGAGGTGCAGGAACAGTTTTTCAGCGATGAGATCAAAATGCTCGAATCTTTGCGGAAAAAAATCACTCACAAAATTCAGAGTACGCTCGGAATTTCTGTGGAGGTGAAACTCGTGGAACCCAGAACCATTGAACGTACTGCCGGCAAAGCCAAACGTGTGATTGACAACCGTAAAATCTAATGACCATGATAGCTAAACAAGTATCTGTATTTCTGGAAAATACCTCGGGAAGATTGAATGAAGTCACAAACATCCTGGGGGAAGCCGGGATAAATATTTCGGCTTTCAGTATTGCCGATACCTCCGATTTCGGAGTACTCCGGATGATCGTTCCCGATCCGGATAAGGCGGTTACCGTGTTGAAAGCCAATGGTTTCTCTGTGCAAACCACTCCGGTGGTGCTGCTGACTACACCCAACCAGCCGGGATCCCTGGCAAAGGCTTTGAAGATTCTCAGTGAGGAACATATATTTATCGAATATCTCTATGCCTTTTCCATGAATGAGGATTCTGCTGTAGTCGTTATCCGCCCGTCTGACATTGAGAGATGTGTTGGCGTCCTTAACCATTTTTTTATCCAACCGGAAAAGTAGTATATTTGGGCGATTGAATTGACTACATGAAGAAAATAGCCATTCAGGGCATTGCCGGTTCATTTCATGAAGATGCTGCCCAGCGTTTTTTTAACGAAGACATAGAGGTAGTTGAATGTAAATCCTTTACCAGGGTTTGTGAACTGGTGGACAACGACCAGGTGGATATTGCGGTGATGGCAATTGAAAATTCCATAGCCGGGAGCATCCTGAACAATTATCAGCTGATCCGTGATTTTCACCTGAAAATCATCGGGGAGATCTATATCCATATTATAATGAACCTGATGGTTCCCAAGGGAGTGGAGAAAGAAGAGATCACCGATATATACTCCCACACCATGGCGCTGAAACAGTGTGCGGAATATCTGGAAAAGAACTTGCCTCAGGCGGAATTACACGAACTGAGTGATACTGCTGCTTCGGCAAAATTTATTGCCGCTGAGCGTCCGGAAGGGGCAGCCTGCATCGGAAATGAGCGTTCAGCAATGATGTACGGTCTTCAGATTATTGAATCCGGAATCGAAACAAACCGGAAAAACTATACCCGCTTTCTGATCTTGTCCAAATATGCCAACAGGAGTGAAACCTCCAATAAGGCTTCCATTTGTTTTGAGGTGGGCCATTTTTACGGTTCTCTCGCCAAGGTACTCAATACTTTTGCGGAATACAAGATCAACCTGTCCAAAATCCAGTCGGTTCCGATTATTGGAAAACCCAATGAATATACTTTTCATGTGGATATTGAATGGGAATCAATGGAAAATTATGAGCGGGCTATTCATGAGGTGCTGAAAAATGTCTCCAGCTTATCCATTCTTGGCGAATATACGAGGGGGGAGTTGGCTATTCATAATCAGTAATCAGTAATCGGTGATCGGTAAGTAGGAGCAAAATGTTATTATATTAAAAATCAGATCAATATGAATAAGACAGCTATTTTCTTTGGACCTGAGAAAGGCGCCGTAAACCGTGTCGCCGATATGATCCGCCATCTTATTGGGACAGATAAGGTGGATCTTATTCCGGTTAAAAGCGCTACGGCTGCTGATTTTGTTGCCTATGACCAGATTATTTTCGGGATATCCACCGTTGGAAAAGAAACATGGGATGGCAAACCGGCTGCATCTGACTGGGGAAAATTCCTTCCACAGGTGAGCCAGGGAGATTTCAAAGGCAAAACTGTGGCTATCTATGGGTTGGGAGATCACATCACCTATGCAAACAGTTTTGTTGATTTTATGGGACTGCTTGCCCGTGAACTGAAAAAAGCAGAGGCACTTATCGTGGGGCAGGTTGCAGTTGATGATTATGAATTTGAAGAGTCGGCTGCCATCTTTGACGGTAAGTTTATCGGACTGCCTTTAGATGAGGATTTTGAGCCTGAACTTACGCCTGAAAGAGTCAAAAAGTGGATTCAGCAGTTGGGCAAAGATTTTATTTTCTGAAATCAAAAAATTCTTTGGTGGAATAAATGGCACTTCTGTCGTTCGGCAGTTGTGCCATTTATAATTTTGCCTGTCTATGTTTGATAACATATCAAATTTCTGATTATTAGCTTTTTTACTGGTTTTATTTCAGAAATTTTTTTAATTCCTTCGTTCCCTTATGGTTTGAAGCCCGGATGAGCAGCCCCCACTTGAAGTATTTGGCAAATAGACAAACCTTTACTTACTTTAGCGAAAATTTCTGACCATGAATGTCACTTTTTTGCCGGCTGAAACTGTGGATAAGGCCATTCGTCAACTCCGGATTCCAGATCCGGGAAGCGCTACCATTCGGGAACTGGTGGCCCTGGTGAATGTCATTGAAGAGGAAACCGGTGAAAAATATATCCGGATGGAGATGGGTGTTCCCGGTCTGGTTCCATCGCAGGTGGGTACAGAAGCTGAGATTGAAGCGCTCCGGAGGGGTGTTGCCGCTGATTATCCGATGGTCGACGGGGTAAAAATGCTCAAAAATGAGGCTTCCCGTTTTATCAGATTATTTGCAGATGTGGACGTTTCTCCCGATGGTTGTGTACCCTCTGTGGGCTCCATGCAGGGTACCTATGCCGCTTTTATGGCGGTGGGAAATCTGAACAGGAAAAAGGATACCACCCTGTTTATTGATCCTGGATTTCCCGTCCAAAAACAGCAAATGATGGTCATGGGCCAGAAATATGCGAGCTTTGATGTTTTTAATTTCCGGGGCGCTGCCCTTGAAGCGAAACTGGAAAGCTATCTTTCGCAAGGAAATATTAATGCCATCATTTATTCCAATCCAAACAACCCGACCTGGATCTGTCTGACGGAGGAGGAATTGCAGATCATTGGACGACTGGCCACCAAATACGATGTCATCGTTCTGGAAGATTTGGCCTACTTTGCGATGGATTTCAGAAAGGATTTCTATACCCCCGGAAAGCCTCCCTACCAGGCTACCGTAGCCCGGTATACCGACAATTATATTCTTTTTATTTCCAGTTCGAAAATATTCTCCTATGCCGGGCAGCGTTGCTCCATAATGGCTATTTCCAATCAGCTGTTTAAACGGGAGTACCCCGATTTGCAGGAACGTTTCCACTGCTTTACATTCGGGAATGCAATTACCCAGCGGATCTTATATGCGCTGACTTCCGGCGTTTGCCACTCCGCCCAATATGCGCTTGCTGCCATGTTTAAGGCTGCCAGCGACGGGGTCTATAACTTTGTGCAGGAAATCAGTGAATATGGTGAAAAGGCAAAAATTATGAAGAGGATTTTCCTGGATAACGGATTCCATATAGTTTATGAAAACGACCTGGATGAACCAATCGCTGATGGTTTTTATTTTACACTGGGTTATCCGGGGCTGACAGGAGCCGAATTGGTTCACAACCTGCTTTATTTCGGGATCAGCGCCATTGGACTGAAGAACACCGGCAGCGACAGGGAGGGTATCCGGGCCTGTGTTTCGCATGTCGGGAGGGAACAGTTCGGAGATCTGGAAGAACGGGTAAAGCTGTTTGATAAATATTTTAAGGCATGATATGTAGAGACGCATGATCATGTGTCTCTACCTGAATATTTCAATGATAAAAAAGGTGAAAAAATGGCAAAAGTAAGAGGTGCAGTGGTGGTGGACAAAGAGGGGTGCAAGGGTTGCGGCCTTTGCGTCGAGGCTTGTCCCCAGCAGGTGTTGGGTTTGCACAGGGACGTAAACAGCAGGGGATACCATTATTCCTATATGGCACAACCTGAAGCATGTATTGGATGTTCCAACTGTGGAATGGTTTGTCCGGATACCTGTATCACAATTTATAGGGTAAAATTGTAAAAATTTATCTTACTCAGCAGGTGACTCATAGTCACCTGCTGAGTAATAAAATAGACAGAAAATGGGAGAACTCAGATTAATGAAGGGGAACGAAGTGATTGCCGAAGCGGCCATCCGTTGCGGATGTGACGGTTATTTTGGCTATCCGATCACTCCCCAGTCAGAAGTAATGGAAACCCTGATGGAACTAAAACCCTGGGAAACCACGGGAATGGTTGTTCTTCAGGCAGAAAGCGAAGTAGCCTCCATCAACATGGTCTATGGGGCTGCCGGAACCGGAAAAAAAGTGATGACCTCTTCTTCCAGCCCAGGTATCAGCCTGATGCAGGAAGGTTTATCCTATATCGCAGGAGCGGAATTGCCCTGTCTGGTCGTTAATGTTCAAAGGGGTGGTCCCGGACTTGGAACCATTCAACCCTCACAGGCCGACTATTTCCAGACGGTCAAGGGTGGGGGACACGGAGACTACCGCTTGATTACCCTGGCGCCATCTTCGGTCCAGGAAATGAACGATTTTGTGGAACTGGGTTTTGAACTGGCCTTCAAATACCGGAATCCGGCCATGATCCTTACCGATGGCGCTCTTGGCCAGATGATGGAAAAGGTGGAACTTGCCGATTTCAAGCCCAGACGTACCACTGAAGAAATTCTCCAAACCTGCGGTTCGTGGGCTACAACAGGGAAAACCTCCCAAAGAAACAGAAATATCATCACTTCCCTGGAAATGGATCCCTTCCGCATGGAACAAAATAACCTGCGCTTTCAGGCAAAATATAAAGAACTGGAAGAAAATGAGGTTCGCTATGAGGAAATTATGTGCGATGACGCAGAATATATTATCATAGCTTTCGGCACTTCATCCCGTATCTGTCTGAAAGCCATCGATCTGCTAAGGGAAAAGGGGATAAAGGCCGGCTTGCTCAGGCCCATTACGCTCTTTCCATTTCCCACAAGGATCATTGCGGAAAGATCCAGACAGGTCAAAGGATTTATGTCAGTGGAAATGAGTTCCGGACAAATGGTGGAAGACATTAAACTGGCGGTTTTTGATACCGGTCGTATCGTACCGGTGAAATATTTCGGCAGAATGGGCGGACTTCTCCCATCTCCCGGAGAAGTGGTTGAAGCATTGGAAAATAACTTTTTAAAGGGTAACTAATGGACATTCAGGATATTATAAAACCGGAAAACCTGGTTTACCAGAAATCCAAGATTCAGGTTGACGTCATCTCTCACTATTGCCCGGGATGCAGTCACGGCGTCGTGCACAAACTTATTTCAGAAGTGATCGATGAACTGGGCATCCAGGAAAAAACTATTGGTGTTTCACCCGTGGGATGTGCAGTATTTGCCTACAACCTGATCGATATCGACTGGCAGGAAGCCGCCCATGGACGTGCACCTGCTCTCGCAACAGGAATCGCCCGTACCAATCCGGATAAAGTCGTTTTTACTTACCAGGGCGATGGTGACCTCGCTTCCATCGGAGCAGCTGAGATTGTTCATGCCTGCAACCGGGGAGAAAACATTGTGGTTATCTTCATCAATAATGCCATTTATGGCATGACCGGCGGACAAATGGCTCCGACAACCCTGCTGGGTATGGTTACTTCTACCACCCCCTACGGAAGGAATGTGGAGTTGAATGGCTATCCCTTGAAAATTACCGACCTCATAGCCCAGTTGCCGGGAGTCAGTTATTGCACGCGCCAGTCAGTTCACACAGCTGCAACCGTCAGAAAATGTAAAAATGCCATACGGAAAGCCTTTAAAAATGTGATGGACAAAAAAGGAACTTCATTCGTCGAAGTGACCTCCACCTGTAATTCCGGCTGGAAATTGTCACCGGTGGAATCCAATAACTGGATGGTTGAAAATATGTTCAGGGAATATCCCCAGGGAGACCTGAAAGATGTGGATAAATTAATTCAACAGTAATCGGTGATCGGTGATCGGTAGTCGGTTTTTAATGTCTTGATACCTGATACAAAATAAAAAGAAAATGACAGAAGAAATCATAATAGCCGGATTCGGCGGGCAGGGGGTGCTTTCTATGGGGAAGATCCTTGCTTATTCCGGGATCATGGAAGATAAGGAAGTGACCTGGTTCCCCTCTTACGGGCCTGAAATGCGCGGTGGAACCGCCAACGTGACGGTGATCATCAGTGATACCAGAATCAGCTCACCCGTATTGCATGAGTTTGATACCGCAATTATCCTGAACCAGCAATCGATGGACAAATTTGAAAAAGCTGTCAAACCGGGTGGTGTTCTGCTCTATGACCCGAACGGGATCATTCATCCTCCGACCCGTACCGACGTCAGGGTTTTCAAGGTGGAGGGCACCCGTACAGCCGTGGAAATGGGTAACCCAAAAGTTTTCAACATGATTGTCGTAGGCAGTTACCTGAAGGTTCGTCCGGTAGTCAGTCTTGATAATGTGGAGAAAGGTTTACAGAAATCACTGCCTGCCCGCTACCACAAATTGATCCCATTAAACCTGGA
>DAIDJX010000005.1 GCA_027451165.1 Prolixibacteraceae bacterium
CAGTTTGACACAGGCTTCTATGGCTTCCGGCGTATAAATGACGTTGTGATGGTCTTCATACCTTGACTTGATATTGTTGAGAATTTCAATGGTTTCCTCCACGGAAGTTGGTTCCACCATAATTTTCTGGAAACGGCGTTCCAGGGCGCCGTCTTTTTCAATGTGCTGGCGGTATTCATCCAGGGTAGTGGCACCGATGCATTGGATGTCACCCCTGGCCAGGGCGGGTTTCAGCATATTCGCTGCATCCAGCGAACCGGTGGCGCCTCCTGCCCCCACAATGGTATGAATCTCATCGATAAACAGGATGATATTGGAGACTTTGGTCAACTCATTCAGAATGGCTTTCATCCGCTCTTCAAACTGACCGCGGTACTTGGTCCCGGCAACGATGGAGGCAATATCCAGACTGATCACCCTTTTGTCAAACAACAACCGGGACACTTTTTTCTGGACAATCCGAATGGCAAGTCCTTCTGCTATAGCTGATTTACCCACGCCAGGTTCGCCAATCAGAATGGGATTGTTCTTCTTTCGCCGGCTCAGGATCTGTGCCAGCCGCTCAATTTCCTTTTCCCGGCCCACAATCGGGTCAAGCGCATTTTCCTCTGCCAAGCGGGTAATATCAATCCCGAAATTGTCTAACACCGGCGTCTCTGTTTTCGGATTTCCGGACTTTTTGGCAGGACCACCTGCAGGTTTGCGGGAAAGCGGGTCATCTATTTCATCATCATCGTTTTCAGAATAGTCTGATTTCGACTTGGGCTGTTTGTATTCCTGTATCTGCGTCCTGACCATATAATAATTCACCCCGGCATCAGCCAGCAAATTAGTGATCAGGTTATCATTATCTTTCAGAATGGCCAGCAAGAGATGACCACTGTTGGCAAACTGGCTTTTGAAATACCTGGCTTCCAGATAGATAATTTTTAAGGCTTTTTCAGCGGCTTTTGACATCGCCACCTGGGCATCCAAATCAATCTTGCGGTTGGAGCGGATCTTTTTTTCAATCTGCTTCTTCATTACCACAAGGTCAATACCCAGATTCTCTAAAATCTCGGTAGCCATACCCTCGCCGTCACGTAAAATTCCAAGAAACAAATGTTCGGGACCTATATAATCATTACCCAACCTGATGGCTTCTTCCCTGCTGTAAGCTATAATATCCTTAATTCTCGGAGAAAATTCTGCATCCATTGTCAAAAAAATTGATCGTATTATTAACAAAAATTGTTCCAGAAAGTTTAGGTCAAAATTACTACAAAAAACGCTGGTCTGTATAAATGGGCCATTAACTTTTACCCGGGATGGATGAAGCGTTTTCTATACCCCTTGTTAAATTGTTGATATCTTATCTGTTCTGGAGTGGTATCGTCGGCATTAAATGGAGGAAAAACGGCGATTTTTTACTATTTTTGTGCGATTTTAGAAAAAGGAAATATTTGAATTAATATGAACTAAATGGCTGATAGCGAAAAAATTATCAGAATCAATATTGAAGAGCAGATGAAATCTGCCTATATCGATTATTCCATGTCGGTGATCGTTTCAAGAGCGCTGCCTGACGTCAGGGATGGCCTGAAACCGGTTCACCGTCGTGTGTTGTTCGGTATGAATGAATTGGGGACTTTATCCAATAAACCCTATAAGAAATCCGCGAGAATAGTAGGAGAGGTACTTGGAAAATTTCATCCCCACGGCGATTCTTCGGTGTATTTCACCATGGTGAGGATGGCCCAGGAATGGTCGTTGCGGTATCCCCTCGTTGATGGCCAGGGCAACTACGGATCGGTCGACGGCGACAGTCCCGCTGCTATGCGTTATACAGAAGCCCGTCTCTCCAAAATAGCAGAGGAAACGCTGGCCGATCTGGAAAAAAATACGGTTGATTTTCAGCCCAACTTTGATGAGTCTTTACAGGAACCAACTGTTCTGCCTACACGACTGCCCAACCTGCTCATCAATGGTACCTCCGGAATTGCTGTCGGGATGGCAACCAACATGCCTCCGCACAACTTGTCGGACACGGTGGATGCCATTGTGGCTTATGTGGATAACCGGCAAATCGAGGTCGATGAGCTGATCAGGATCATCAAAGCCCCGGATTTCCCGACCGGAGGGATTATTTATGGATACAGCGGCGTTAAGGAAGCATACGAAACCGGAAGAGGCCGGATTGTTATCAGGGGGAAGGCCCACATAGAAAATGAAAACGGCAGGGAAAAAATCATTGTGACTGAAATACCATACATGGTAAACCGGGCTGAAATGATTCAGAAAACTGCCGACCTGATCAATGATAAGAAACTCGAAGGAATTTCCAATGTCAACGATGAATCAGACAGGGATGGGATGAGGGTTGTTTATGACCTGAAAAAGGATGCCATGAGTAACGTGGTGTTGAACAATCTTTACAACCTTACCCCGCTTCAGACCTCTTTCAACGTAAACAATATTGCCCTGGTACACGGTCGGCCTAAAATGCTTAATCTGAAAGAGTTAATTGGTCATTTTGTGGATCACCGGCACGATGTTGTTACCCGCAGAACCCGTTATGAACTGGAACAGGCGGAAAAAAGGGCCCATATCCTTGAAGGTCTGATCATTGCCAGCGATAACATTGACGAAGTAATCGCTATCATCCGCAGCTCCAAAACTACCGACGAAGCCAGGGAACGGCTGATGGAAAGGTTCCAGCTGACCGACATTCAGTCGCGCGCCATCGTCGAAATGCGGTTACGGCAATTAACCGGACTGGAACAGGACAAACTGCACGCAGAGTATGAAGCACTGCTGAAACAGATTGAGTATCTGAAAAGTGTATTGGCCAGCGAATCCCTCCGGATGCAGATCATTAAGGATGAACTGCTTGAAATCAAAGCCAGATATGGCGATAAACGCAGAACAGACATAGAACAGAACGCCGAGGATTTCAATCCGGAAGATTTTTATGCCGACGATGAAATGGTCATTACAATTTCTCATCTCGGCTATATAAAGAGGACTCCTTTGTCTGATTTTAAAACACAGGGTAGGGGAGGCGTTGGTTCCAAAGGAGGGGCAACCCGTGATGAGGATTTCATTGAGCATATGTTTGTGGCTTCCATGCACAGCACCTTGTTGCTCTTTACCAAATATGGCAAATGTTACTGGTTGAAAGTATACCAGATTCCGGAAGGCAGCAGGACCAGTAAAGGAAGGGCTATTCAGAATATTTTGAATATCAGTCTTGAAGACAAGGTATTGGCCTATATAAAGGTCAAAACCCTGGAAGACCGGGAATTCATCAACAACAACTTCATCATCCTGGCTACCAAAAAGGGGATTATCAAGAAAACCACGTTGGAAGCCTATTCCAGGCCAAGGTTGAATGGAGTTAACGCCATCACCATTAAGGAAGACGATGAGTTACTGGAAGCCCGGCGTACCAGTGGAAGCCATGAAATCATGATGGCTGTGAAAAGTGGTAAAGCCATCCGCTTCAACGAATCAATCGTCCGGCCAATTGGGCGGACCGCTTCCGGAGTAAAAGGCATAACCCTTGGAAATGAGGCAGATGAAGTAACTGGCATGATTTGTGTTAACGACCCTGACGATGATGTTCTGGTACTTTCGGAGAACGGCTACGGCAAACGGTCAAGTCTGGCTGATTATCCGATCACCAACAGAGGAGGAAAAGGAGTGAAAACAATTAATATTACTGAAAAAACCGGTCGTTTGATAGCCATCAAAAATGTGAGCAACGATAACGACCTGATGATCATCACCCAGAATGGTCTTACCATCCGGGTGGCTGTGAAAACCATCCGGGTTATGGGACGGGCAGCTCAGGGAGTAAAAATTATCAATCTGAAAGACAACGATCGCATTGCCTCGGTGGCTAAAGTAAGGAGCTATGAGAATGAGGAGGATAAGGAAAACAACCGGGAAAATGAAAATCAACCCGGAGAAGTTGTAAATGAATAACTCAGAATTTGTTAAAAATAAATATCTCTCTATTTTTGTATCAAAAAAAAAATACTGAAAAATGAAAAAGTTTAGTTTACTGCTAGCCTTAACCTTTGTTTTTACCACAGCAGTGGTTTCATATGCCCAAACACCAGCTCCGGATGTTAAACGCAACCTGGAAAAAGAGTTAAAAGCGATTGAACTCTCGGTAGATCCCAGCAATCCCAAAGCTGCAAAAACGGCCATTAAACCGACTACCTGGATGAAAAGAGGCGAAATCTTTCATGCAATTTACAAGGACAAGAATGCCAAAAATCTCGCAGCAGATCCGCTGACGGAGGCATTGAAATCCTACAAAAAAGCCATTGAACTGGATACCAAAAACCGGAGCGCCAGCGGAATCAAAACCGGATTACTGCTTCTGGCTACCGATGTTTACCAGCAGGCGATTGAATATTACAACAAGGAAGATTTTGCCAAGGGAATGGTTTCTTTTGAACAATTCCTGGAAATCAATCAGTTACCGGTTGTTTCCAAAGACAACCCGAATTTTGTGGATACCGCCACCATGTATAATGCCGCTTTGTGTGCCTATAAAAGTGGCAACTGGGATAAGGCCATCAAATATTTCTCAGAAGATTTGAAACATGGCTACAATGTCGGAAGCACCGCCGACCTGTTGAAAAATGCTTACCTGGAAAAGAAAGACTCTGTGACAGCACTGAAAGTTCTGCAGGATGCTTTTGCAAAATATCCGGAGAACAATGATCTGACAGTTTCTTTGACCAATTATTACATCAAAGCCAATAAAACTGACGAAGCGGTTAAATACCTGAAATTGGCCATTGATCATGAACCCAATAATCCTTCGTTCCATTGTGCGCTTGGAAACCTGTATGAAAAACTGGACAGACAGGAAGAAGCCATTGCAAGTTACCAGAAAGCCATAGACATCGATAAGAATTATCACGATGCCTATTATTACATGGGATATTATTTTATTGTCCTTGGTGACAAACACAACGAAATTGCCAGGAACATCCCGGCTAAGGATGTCGAAGCTTATAACAAGGAAATTAACAAAGCCGTTGAATGGTATGATAAAGCGGTTGTTATGATGGAAAAATGCCGTGAGTTAAAACCGGACAATACCAATGCCATTGAATTTTTGAAGAACCTGTATTACAGGCTCAACAAAAAGGAAAAATATGAAGAAATGAAAAAGCTCCTCGAAAAATAGGAGCGGATGAAAATTAAGGGAGCCAGAATGGTTCCCTTAATTTTAACAAATATTATTTAACATAATAACAATTATAAGACAAACGGGGGTATTTATTTGCTGCTGTCCTGAAGGCTTTGACCACTGTCCGGATTCCACGAAATGGTATAATTATAAACCTGTTTCACAGCATGCTTTTCAGTAGTATCGCTTTTCGCAGAATCCTTTTTCAAGGAATAATTAATTTCCTTCAAACCTTTTTCTTTTTTGATTTTGAAAGGAATCCGGAACTTTTTTGTTGTCTTGAGCCTGATTCCGGGATTGGAAACGCCTCCAAAGTAGATTCCTTGCAACAAGCGGACAGCCTCTTCATCACAACCGTATCCAAGTCCCTTATCTACTCTGATTTCATGTATCTCGCCGTTGTCATTGATTTCCGCAGATAACAGGACATTTCCTTCAATATTATGTTTCAGGGCATCTGCCGGGTAAACCAGGTTATCCTGAATATACTGATTCAGTGAAGTTTTTCCACCTGGATATTCCGGATATTTAAGAAATTTGACTCTTTTCATTTCATTATATTATTGTAATTCAATATATTATCAAAAAGAGTCTGTTTTATTTAACATATTATATTCATTTGAAATCTTTAGCCAACCCGGCTACCCAGGTACTGATCCGGCTTTCAGTAAGCCTGGGCTGGTTCTCCTGATCAAGGATTAAACCAATGAATTTCCCGTTTTTTAACGCTTTGGATGATTCGAAGGAATATCCTCCGGGTGAAGTCTCGCCAACAACAACTCCATTTCTTCCCTCCAGTATATCTGCCATAATCCCGACTGCATCACCAAAATTCTCCGGATATGCCTTCTGGTCTCCCAGGCCGAAAATGGCAAATTGCTTACCCGCCAAATCCAGTTCTTTGAGGGCTGGAACAAATTCATCCCAATAAATGGGCAATTCACCGTCAAACCAGGTGGGAACACCGAGGATCATTCGGTCGAAGCGGACGAAATCCTCAGGAGTGACCGTTTCTGCGTCAATGTGTTCAACTTTATCCTCACCAAGAATCTCAGCGATTGATCTGGCTATCTTTCTGGTCTTCTGAGATTTGTAACTATAAAACAAGCCTATTTTTAACATAATTATCCTTTTAATACTTTAATAAATTGATGGCAGCCTGATAGATCTTTTCTGCATTGGGCAGAATTTCCTTTTCCAGTGCCTTGTGAAAACCGACCGGGGTAAAGGTGGACCCCACCCTTCTGACTGGCGCATCGAGCCATTCAAAAGCTTCTTCTGTGAGAATGGCAGCAATCTCACCTCCAAAACCTCCGTGTACTTTGTCTTCATGCACCACCAGCGCTCTTCCGGTTTTCCGGACCGACCGGAGTACGGTGTCCTTATCAAGGGGAATCAGCGACCGCAAATCGATCACTTCCACCTGCATTCCTTCTTTTTCAAGCCGGTCTGCAGCTTCCAGGCACATCAGCGTGGTATTTCCATAGGTGATCATGGTCAGATCAGTACCCGCTCTCCTGATTCTTGCCTTACCGAAAGGAACCTCAAAATCGTCAGGAATTACCGCAGCTGCCCGTGGATCCTGGTACAAAGCCTTGGGTTCCATGAAAAGGGTCAGTCCCCGCGATCTCATGGCTGTTCGAAGCAAACCAGCTGCATCATCGGCAAAAGAAGGGTATACGATTCTTACTCCGGGTATGGATGCCAGGGATCCTTCAAGGTTCTGGGAATGATAGAGTCCGCCACCGATGTACCCTCCTGAAGCAAGGCGAATGACGACATTCGGGGTGAATTTCCCGTTGGAACGCCAGTAATCATGACTGGAATCGACATATTGCTCCATGGCAGGCCAGAAATAATCTGCAAATTCAGCTCCTTCGATGACTATCCGGATTTTTTCATTGTACCTCGACATTCCGTTAGCGGTTCCGACAATGAAATCTTCCGCAATGGGCGCATTGAATACTCTTCCCTTTCCAAATTCTTTCTGCATGCCCTTGGAGACATTGAAAACCCCTCCCTTGTCTTTGTTGGCAATGTCCTGTCCCCAAAGAAAAGTATCGGGATTGTGCCTGAATTCTGCTTTCAGGGTCTCATTGAGCGCTGTTATCAGTTTTTTCTTCTCTCCCTCCTGCTGATGGACGCCTTCTGGATAAAGGGTAGAACCATAGGGTGCAGGAATCACGAAATCAAAAATGGAGGCAGGATCCGGTTCAGGAGCTGCCAGGGCTGCTTTATGGGCTGCTTTGACCTCCAGTTTTGCAGCACTGTCCATTTCCTGAAGCTCATCTTCCGTAAAACGGTTATAGCGCAGCAGCAACCTGCGGAATTTGGCATAGGGATCATATTCCTGGACAAAACTCCGCTCATTTTCAGTGCGGTAGAGTTCGTGCTTGTCGGAATTGGAATGGGAATGAATCCTTACGCAATTGGCCTGCACAATGACCGGATGGCCTTCTTCCAACGCTATCCGTTTGGCTTCAGTCATGGCGTTTATAGAATCGAACACATCTTTGCCATTACAATGCAGGATGCTGAGGTTCTTAAAACCGGAAAAATTATTCGCTACCTTGCGATTGGCCGTCTGGTCCTTTTTAGGAACAGATATACCGTAGCCATTATCCTGAAAAACAAAAACGACCGGTAACTGTTCCCGGGTTGCTCCATTAATGGCTTCATAGACAAAGCCTTCGCTTACTGAAGATTCACCCTGACTGGAGATGGCCACGCTCTTTTCCCCGTAATACTTAATGGCACGGGCGACACCCACCGCATGGAGGGTATGGTTTCCGGTAAGGGAAGAAACATTGTGGATATTCCATTCGGGTTTGGAAAAATGGTTGGACATATGGCGCCCACCGGTACCGGGATCGGTTGCCCTTGAGATTCCGTTCAGGATAAGCTCTTCTGGTGTCATCCCGCAGGAAAGGGCAGTCAGCATATCTCTGTAATAAAGGAAAATATGATCTTTACTCTTTTCAAATAGCTGTCCGATAGCCAGTTGAATTCCATCATGACCAGCATAAGGGGCATGATATGACCAACCAATAGCTTGTTTCAGGTAGTTTGGCGCCCGTTCATCAATGGTACGGCCGACCGTCATCAGTCGGTACCATTGCGATAAAAGCTCTTTAGGCGTATTTTTAATGTTAAATACTTCGGGAAATTCTGAATAATTCATGGTAATTTATACTGTTCTGTTGATATCAAATTGCTCCAGCAAATCGGCTATACGACGCAGGAATGCGCCTCCGAGGGCGCCATCTACCACACGATGGTCGTAGGATAATGATAAATACATTTTATGCCTGATGGCAATCACATCACCAGTTGGCAATTCAAGTACTGCCGGTTTCTTTTCAATACTCCCGGTAGCCAGAATGGCGACCTGTGGCTGATTGATAATTGGAGTGCCGATCAGGTTTCTGAAAGAGCCGAAATTGGTAATGCTGAAAGTTCCTTCCCTGATATCGTCCGGAGAGAGTTTGTTGTGCCTGGCCGCTTCTGCCAGGTTATTCAGACTTTTTGCCAACCCCAGAAGGTTTTTCTCTTCAGCATGTTTAACCACCGGAACTATCAGATTTCCATCTGGTTTGGCCACGGCAATGCCGAGATTAATGTGCTTGCGGAGTATAATCTTATCTTCATTAACCGATGCATTTAACCAGGGATATTCCGCAAGTGCTTTTGACGTAGCTTCCATAAACAGCGGCATAAAGGTCAGCTTTTCTCCATATTTCCTTTGAAAATCGTCTTTAACCTTGTTTCTCCAAAGCACAAGGCCGGTTACATCAGCCTCAACCACCGAGGTCACATGCGGTGATACCCGTTTTGACATCACCATGTGGTCGGCAATCAGTTTCCGGATGCGATCCATTTCAATGACCTGGTCTTCAGCTCCAACCGATATGGAACCCTTCACCTGAGGTGCCGTTGGTGTTACAGATGATGTTTCTACTGTTTTTACATTTGTAACAACCTGGCTGCGAGTGCCTTCCAGGTAATGCAGCAAATCCTTTTTCTGTACTCTTCCGGAAAGTCCGGATCCATGTATGGTATCCAGCTCTTCCAACGAAACTGATTCGGCAGCAGCAATTTTCCGGACCAGGGGGGAATAAAACCGGTTCAATTGCTTTCCGGAAAGACTCAAAGGTTCTTTTCCAGTTTCCCGGGTATCTGAAAGTACCTCATTAACAACCGGTTGTTCTGCTATTCTTGTTTCTGATTCATCTTCATCTGACAACCTGATTAAGGCCAGAATTTCTCCCACCGGCAGTAAACTACCGGCAGGAAAGAAGATTTTCTCCACCCTGCCATCAACAGGAGAGGGAATTTCAGAATCAACCTTATCCGTAGCAACTTCAAACAGCACATCATCCTCAGCGATCAGATCACCTTCCTTCACAAACCATTTGGTAACTGTAGCTTCCTGAATGCTTTCTCCCAGCTTCGGCATCAATATTTTGAACTGTGACATTATTGAGTGTATTATATCATTTTGAAATCAGCTACACTAACAAAAAAAAAACTGAATTGTTCATGACCAATCAACTTCCAACCCAACATCTGTCACCTGAAACCTGAAACCTGAAACCTGAAACCTGAATCAGGTGGATTTTGCAGAACATCAAACACGCAAGGCTAAAATTCACATAATTACATTTGTAAAAAACAAAATATTACATTTGTAATCCGCCGATTATTTGATTTATGCTGCCAAAATGATGTCTTTCCAGGTAGTTATCAATACCATCAACGATGTGAAGCGGGATCAGCGGATCTTTAAACAGGGCGGTTCCCACCTGGACAGCGGAAGCGCCAGCAAGGAAAAACTCAATGGCATCGGTTGCATTCATAATACCCCCCAGGCCGATAACCGGAATCTTCACGACCTTAGACACCTGCCAGACCATTCGCAGGGCAACAGGTTTGATGGCAGGACCTGACAGACCTCCGGTAACAGTGGAGAGCAGGGGAATTCTCTTTTCGGCATCGATGGCCATACCCAGCAAGGTGTTGATCAGAGAAACCGCATCTGCGCCCTCTGATTCCACCACACGGGCTATATCAGTAATATCGGTTACATTGGGTGACAGCTTCACAATCAAGGGTTTGGAACAGGCTTTCCGCACTTCCCGGGTGACAGCCCCGGCATGTGGACAGCTCACACCGAAGGCCATGCCTCCTTCTTTCACATTGGGACAGGAAATATTGAGTTCAATGGCAGCAATGTGCTCCAGTTCATTGATTATCCGGGTCAACTCCACATACTCTTCGATAGTAGAGCCGTTGACGTTGGCAATCAGGGCACAATCCAGGTGTTTTATCTCCGGGTATATCTTACTGATAAAGTAATCCACTCCCTTATTTTGCAATCCAACCGCATTGAGCATACCTGAAGGAGTCTCCGCCATTCTGGGGTACTTGTTGCCATCCCTGTTTTTGAGGGTCAAACCTTTTAACAGGATGGCGCCTAAACCAGAAACATCAAAGAAATCAGTGAGTTCCGTTCCAAAACCAGAACATCCGGAAGCCGTCATTACCGGATTCTTCAGTTCCAGTCCACCAATATTGACCTTTAAATCTGCCATAATAAATCATTCACATTAAACACCGGCCCCTGGGTACATACACACTGATTTCCTTCAACTGTAGGTTCAATACAGCACAGGCAAACTCCAAATCCACAAGCCATTAAGTTTTCAAGAGAAACTTCACAGGTTACACTTTTGGTTTTAGCCAATGCAGCCACTGCTTTCATCATGGGTAGTGGTCCGCAGGTGTATATCCGGTTGTAACTATCCAGTTGTTTCATCACCTGGTGATCTGTAACCAGTCCGGATGCTCCGAGTGAACCATCTTCGGTGGTGAAGAAGCAACGGATGTCTTCTGCAACAGTATTAACAGGAATGTGGTCGGCAGCACTTCTTGCCCCCAACAGAACATCCATTTTTATTCCTGCAGAGGCTGCCAGAGATGCCAGGAACAAGAGTGGAGCTACTCCGCTCCCCCCTCCGACGGCCAGTGGCCTGTCGCCCGTAACTGGAAAAGTGAATCCGTTACCAAGAGGGTAAATAATGTTTAATTTACGACCCGTACCGACCTGCATAAGGGAATGTGATCCTTTACCCAGATCTTTAACCAACAAGGTCAGGAGCCTCCGCTCTTCGTCAACCCTGAACACAGAAAAGGGGCGCCGTAGAAAGACCTCTTTGTTGTCCGGAATCTCCACATTTACAAATTGTCCAGGTTTAACGGGAAGCAAATCATGTTCCCCCTGCAATACCAGCATAGACTGGTTCCTGCCACAGGGCAGGTTTTCAAGGACTGTAAGTTCTGTTACAGCTTTTTTGGACATATCAGTTTTTGGAGTAAATATAAGCAAGATTTTCCGGAAAAAGCTACTTCCGGAAAAAGCCAGTCAGCTACTTTCCCGGAGAATACTCAATAAAACTCCTGTCCTGGTAGAAAACCAACACTTTTTCAATTTTGGAAACCGGATTGTTTACAGGTGTCTCAGGAAAAGTCACGGTTTCCTTAGGTCTGCTTTTTTCCACCTTTACTTTTTCGGGAGGAAAGTCAATAACAGCTTCACCTGGTTGCCGCAAAGGGTTGCCAAAACCGGTAATCAGCCATCTCGCTTCAATTTCAGGGTAAGTAGTGAGCAACTTTTCAATAAACTGTGTACTGGGTAAATTCCTGCCATTCAGGATATGGGAAACACTTGACCGCTGCACCCCAATCCGGTCAGCCAGATCGGCAGCATTTACCGACAACAGGGTCATTAACTCTTTAAGCCGCTCTTTCATCTGACTACTTTTTGCATTATTACTACTTCACAGGTACAGAAAAATTAAGCATAACAAATGTAAAAAATATAAATTACATCTCCAAATTTCATTAAAAACAGAAATTGTTTTTGGATATTTATAGACTGCTGATTATAAGGTATTTGCATAATTCAAATATCTAATTTACTACTTTAATATAAATCTCATATTATACTGATATATAAGTTATTATATTATAATAAATGATAATTTTAATAAAATATTAAACACAATATCCGGTTTTAATTGATTTTTTAATTTAATAAAAATAATATAATGTATTGATTATATGTACTTTAAGTAATGTATTACTATTGTGAAGTATTAAATCCTATTTAATCAGGGAGGAGAAACAAATGTATCTTTACATATGTGATTTACATTTTAAATTATGATACACATGTAATTATACAATTGTAATTATCTCAAATTATATACAAGCACCCAATCCCCTACCCTTTTCAGCTTCTTTCATAGTTTCCATTGTTTTTTTGAAGCATTATTTTCAACTTAGCTGCCGTTAAGGATTACAGACCATGAAGCTGCCGGCACCTGTTGCTGCATTAATTATTTTGATTGTTTACTGGCTGTTGACGATGGCTTCCCTGCGGATGATCTCCGGGTGGCTAAAAGACCGCCGGACATCCCGCCATCAGCTGTTTGTGCGGTTCTACGCAGCTGCTGCAGGGGTGGTTACCTTGCTTTTGCTCTGGTTTTATGAGGTACGTCCATCGCAGCATATTGACCATTATTACTTTTATTATACCCTCTTTAATGCATTGCTGATAACGGATATCCTTATCAAACTACCATTGGCTGCCATTTACCTGATCACCTTGTTCCCGATCAGGAAAAGATTGGTGCAGGTAATCACCCGGATGGGCTTTATTTTATCGGCTGGTATTGGGGTAACTTTCATAGTGGGTATTATTTACGGTCCAAACTCTTTGACAGTTAAGGAGCAAACACTCTCCTCAGCCAAGCTCCCACCATCCTTTGACGGATTGCGGATTATACATTTTTCAGATACCCATCTGGGAAGTTTCCGTAGAACAAACCTTCTGAAGCGATTTTCTGCAGAAGTAGTGCGATTTAAACCCGATCTGATCTGTTTTACCGGTGACCTGGTCAACAATTATGCTCAGGAAACAGCGATTTATATGGATGAATTAAAGCAGTTTACATCTTCAATGGGGAATTTTGCCGTATTGGGAAACCACGATTATGGAGATTATACAGCCTGGCCCGACTCGCTGGCCAAAATTTATAACGCAGAAGCGTTAAAAGCATCGATCCGGAATGCCGGATTTCGGTTGCTGAACAATGAAACAGCTGTACTGGTCAAAGGTAATGATACTGTTTATATGGTCGGTTTCGGATATTCCGGCCACCGGACGGGACATTCCTATGCAGATAAAGATTTGGTTAACAGAATTTTACCAGATAGTTGCTTTAGCATTGTGCTGTGTCATGATCCAGGATACTGGGATAGCGACTTAAAGCAGGATAAGCGCTTCTCCCTGACTTTGTCGGGCCACACCCATGCCTTGCAATGGGGTTTTTACCCGGCGGGGATTTCGCTGAGTCCAGCCAGGTTGATCATTGAAAAATGGGGAGGAATTTACAGAAATGGCGGGAATTACATAAATGTAAACAGGGGAACCGGTATTGTAGGTATGTATTTCCGGATAGATATGCCGGCTGAAATCACCCTGTTGACCTTAAAGCGAATGGAAATCCACTGAAAGTATCAATTCATACACCATTTTTTCCAGTGCCGGCAGGTACCCCAACCTCACTCCGGCATCCACAGGCGCATAAAACCGCAGGAGGTTCATATCGCCGCTGACTTCCAGCCCAAAACTGTTCAACCGGGTTTGATAGGATTGCGCCGGCGTATTATTCCCTCCGGTATCCTTGCCTCCAATAACGCTGAAATCATAATACACAGCAGCCTTCCACCTCCTGATGTACAATAGTTTAGACAGATTCCAGTCGGGGTATCCGATTGGGAATGCATATTTTAATGAAGCTGTAAAGATCTTGTCATTTTCAAGTTGATTCCACCAGCCAGGAAGGTTATTCAATTGATAACCAACGGGTAACCTGACGTCATTCGAGGTACGGTAACGTCCGCGTTCCCGCTGTTGCCATCCCGCATAAGTGGTTAATCCATGGTGCCTTCCCAGCCCCGGAAGGTATACTTTGCCCTCCAGACTGGCCAGTGTGGACGGATCACTACCCCCAAACGGGGAATGACGGTAACTGAAATCAGTTACCAGCCCCAAGCTCGGCTGAAGATCGCGGTAGGCCTGCCGTCTGAGGTGATAAGATCCTAGTCGCCAGGTTAAAGAACCAGACATACCTTCCACAAATTCCTGCGGCGTTGAGCTGTTATGCCGGATATTTGTCCACTGTGTTGTCAGAGAAGGCTGTATCATGGTGTTATTCCTGCCTCTGGAAAAGTCCAGCGGAAAACGGATGGATGCCGACAAGTCGGTCTGCCCCCAGCTGAAAGGCACTAATTTACTTTCCCGCCTGATTTCACGGCCATTCTGGTCTTTATAGATGGTCACCTGGGTATACTGATCTTTCCTTTCTCCCAGGCTTACATTCCCTGAAATAACCGGAAATAATCCGCTGTATTCCATATTTGCGAAGTATTGCCCCTCCTGTTCTTCCAGGTTCCAGCGGTATCCCAGCGTGGTCTGCGAGGTTCCCAGCTTGTTCTGAGAAGAAAAAGTGAATCCGGGCATGGCATCGTAGCTGTTGACATCCAGGGAAAACGGCCCCCAGCTGTGGAAGTGGAACAAATTCAATCCTTTATGATAAGGTCTGGAAACATAGGGATAAATTTCAGCTTTCCCGAAATCAACTGTTCCGGGCTCCTGTTTGGCCAATGAATCTGCTAAATTGTAAATTACATTTGTAACATTACATATGTAATCAGGTTTCAAGTCTGACAATGGAACTGCAGTTAATTTGTAACCATTTGATGTATAGTTACTTACAATTAAACGGTTCTGCTTTTCATCTATCACCGGATAAGCCAAACCAAACCTGGCTTTAGCTTCACGCTTCACCTCTTCCGAATTCAGGTGAATGGAATAAACTTCATCTTTCCCGCTTATTGATCCAATAAAGTAGAGCCTATCCCCCGACAGCGTCAATTGTTTAATATCAGCCATGGCAGGAACCGGCAAAAAATGTATCTCCCCGGCCTTAGGTTTAACGCTGGCCAATTGCTTCCCTTTTTCCGTCAGCACAACAACAACCAACTCCTCCTGGCTCCTCCAAACCGGGCTAAATAAATAGCTGGTATCCGGAGTCGCATACCGGGTTAACAATTCGCCGGAGGAAGCGTTATACAGGGAGAGGTAAGATTTGTTTCCGAAATCGGTCTCTACAACTGCTACGTTATGTTCATCAGGAGATATACTCGGTGCAAATGCCTTATATTCAGTCTTTAATGTTGTAACCTTATGACTTTCGAGATTTAGTATCCGGATAAATGATCGTCCGGAATGGCTCCAGCGGACATCAGGAATCATTTCTGACCATACGATCAGCTTATTCCGGTAGCTCACCGACTCTTCAAAGATTTTTCCCGGATAGTAAACCGTGGTCTCCTGTCCACGTTGATCGGTAAGGACAAATCTGGGAGGCGACTGGTAGTCTGATTTCAGGGAAAGGATCTCTCCCGATTTCAGGAGGTGGTTATAGCGATAGGAATGGTAATCATCCGAAGATCTGGTTATAGGTTGGAAGGGATCACCAGGGTTCTCCTTCACCTCCCGGGCCCAGCATTCTTTCAGGCTGTCGGTGATCGACTCGTACAGCTTTTGTTGGTTCATCCCAATGTTTTGCCTGAGAACCCGGTTAACGGGCCGGATGGACAATGGGTGACGGGCCACCTGGTTGATGACCCGGTTCCACAAATCAGCGCCATACCTTACTCTTGATTCTCCTACCAGCAGGTAGCCGAGTTTATAGTGATCGGGAACGAACTCCCTGAAGGAACCATTGATCGCCTTGTCGAAACGAAAAGGGCCCTTTTCAACCAATAAAGCTTTCTGCTCCATGAGAAAGGAGGGTAACCTGCCCCTACCATACTGGCTGAGAGCCGTTTCCGTGGCAACCGCATCCCCCTCGATGAACCAAAACGGAAGATAAAGCCCTGTAATCAATGCATCAGCCTGTTCGCCGAACAACAATCTGATTAAGAAAGGGATTTGGCTGTTTATTTTATCGACCTGGACAACATGCCTGAATTCATGAATGACCAGTTGCTCAAGCCATTCCTGCCCGTAAATCGCCTGATGGGGTTGGGTAAAAAGCTCCATCCGGCGGGGCGCCCAGCCAACAAGTCCGTTCGACTGGACTGTCCTGGTATGGAGAATAACCGAGATTTTCCGCGGCTGATATTTCAGAGTGGAGCTCCCGTACTCCACTACTTTTTCCAGCCAGGAAGCCATTTTAACCGCCTGAAATTCAATCTCTTCAGGATAAATTAACTGAAAATTCGGTGTCTGTATCTGTCTCCATTTCAACTTACCGGGATCATCTCCCGTCCGGAAATATTGCGCTTTTCCGGGGAAAAAGAAAAAGACCAGCAGGCAGGTGATAATTACCTGTTTTTTCATTAAAGCATATCAGTCAGGTTATAATTGCACAATCAATACTACATGCTGTCCGTTCCGGATCAGGTCAACCGAGATGGTTTGTCCTTCCTCAAAAGTTTTAAGCCGGTTCATATAGTCATAAATATTGCCAACAGGTTTTCCATTGATGGCGGTGATTATGTCTCCTTTTTGCATACCGGCCTTTTCAGCAGGTTTGCCTTTGCTCACTCCATCGACCTTCATGCCGTTTTTTTCCATTCCGGCATAATCGGGAATAATTCCCAGCGTTACTTTGAACCGACCTCCCCTGCTTCGCATCACCTTTGAGCCTGCCTCCCTGAAGGTCAGCATTTGTTCCCTGCCGGCAACTTCGGTAATCACCCGCTCTGCATAATGCCTTATTTCAACCATTCCATCATAATTAATCTTGTCCGGGGTATCTCCCGGAGTGTGATAGTCGGGATGGGCAGAAGTCGAAAAGAAGAAAACCGGAATATTTTGCAGGTAGAACGATGCATGGTCTGACGGTCCCACCCCTTCTCCTGAAAATGTGGTGGCTAATCCCGTATTCAATTGATTCAGAATTCCTTCTGTCTCTGCAGAGGTTAAAGTCCCCCCAATGCTCAGCGATTTAGCCTTGGGGTCCAGCCGGCCTACCATATCAAAATTGAACATGGCACTCACTTTTTTCAGGTTTACCGGGGCCTTATCAACAAATGCCCTGGAGCCAAGCAAGCCCATTTCTTCGGCGCCGAAAGCCACAAAAACCAGGCTCCTCCGGTTACTTTTGGAGGCTGAAAAGTGACGGGCCAGGTCAATAACCATGGCTACCCCGGAAGCATTGTCATCAGCACCGTAATGGATGGCCAGCGTATCAGTCATTCTGGAACCCGAACCCGGGCCTCCCATGCCCAGATGGTCATAATGGGCGCCAATGACAATATATTCATTCTTTAACAAGGGATCGGTCCCGGGAAGAATACCGATTACATTGTGCGACAGTACCTTATGAGGAATAATATCGGCTGTTCCGGAGACAGAAGCAGCCAGTTCAAAACTCTCCGGCATTTTGGAATTGTTCAGCTGGGTCTCCAGCTGAGCTACTGTTTTTCCGGAGGCATTCAACAGGTGATCCGCTACTTTACGGGTGATCTGCAGGACTGGAACCGGATAGGAACTGCTGTTTTTATCATAAAACAATCCCTGAAGCTGGTCATTCTGGGTATAAACGGGACCGCCCACCATCAGGATTCCTCCGGCTTTATGGTCGAGAGCGGCAAGCACTTTGGAACGCTCTTCCGAATAAGCGGCAAAAGGGCTGTCCGCTTTATCAATTTCGGGATCACCCTTCATGATCAGCACCCATTTACCCTCCACATTCAGCTTCGCATAATCATTCCATTTCAGGGAATCTGTCTGTATATCAAAGCCATAACCGGCAAAAACAACATTTGACGTTAGGGAAGATACTGCAGAAAAGGAATAGGGTTGAAAATCTTTTCCCGCTACATAGGAAACACCTTCGACCGTCAGGGCATTCGACGGGCCGAGTTCAACAGATGCAACCAGTTCGAAAGGCTGCATTCCTTTTTCTCCCATTAACTTAAGACCTGCTTTTCTAAACTGGTCCCTGATGTACACTGCAGCCAGCTTATCCCCCTTTTCCCCAGGTTTTCTGCCACCCAGGCGTTCTGAAGCCAGGTAGTAAACATTCTTCCTGATCTTATCCCCGTCCCCTTTGTAATCTTCCGTAAAGGAGTATAACATCAGCAAAAGAAGGAGAACAATACCTGTTTTCAAATAATCATTTTTCAGCATCACAATCAAATACTAAAATATCAACCAATTTTCCGCTAATACTTCCATTGAAGCATCTGTCAGTAAATATAACAACGAATCAATGAAAATTCCCGCAATAATAATCGTAATTATTCAAATTGTAGGACAGTTTGTTAATTTTACAGGCTCATTTTAAATGTTTTCATTTGGGAATTGTATTTGAACAACAATACTGGTTTCTGATCACAGTAATCAGCCTAATGGTGGCAGCAGGCATTACCCTTCTGCTCTATTTCAGGAACAAAGAGGTAAAAGATTTGGGCAAATGGCAGAAACGCTTACTGCTGGTATTGCGTTTTACAGCTGTTTTCTTTCTGACATTTCTGTTTACCAATCCTTTGTTAAAAACGCTGAAAAAGATAAATGAGTTGCCACTTATTGTATTGGCTGTTGATAACTCAATGTCAATTAAAGGATTACCCGAAATCAATGATCCTACCCCGGAAATTCTTAAATCAGTCAGTGCAGCTACGTCTTCCCTTGAAAAGAAATACCGTTTGGTACGGTATACTTTTGGAAGTGAGACTACTACGGAAAAGGAAATTGACTTTGGAGAAAAGATTTCCGATTATGGGCAGATGCTCCAGACGGTATACGACAATCATTTCAATGAAAATCTGGGGGCATTGGTAATTTATGGTGACGGTAACTACAACCAGGGAGAGAATCCGCTGAACAGTGTTCAAAAGTTTCACTTTCCGGTCTACACGATAGGAACCGGGGATACGGCAATTGTTAAAGATGCAGCGATTACAGGTCTCCGTATCAATAAAACAGTATTCAAAGGGAATCGGTTCCCGGTAGAAGCTGACTTAAAATTCAGTGGACTCAACAATTCGCGTTTGCAATTTTCGGTAGCACATCAGGGGAAAAAGATTTTTTCACGGGTAGTAGAGGTCAATGATCCGGATTTCTTTATCACGATACCGATGGAATTTGAGGCTGAAGGAAGCGGACTCCAATATTATACTGCCATCATTGAACCTGCCCCGGGAGAACAAAACAAACTAAACAACACCTGGCCATTTGTCATTCAGGTGCTCGATAACAAGCAGAAGATTTTAATCCTTTCAGCAGGTGTTCACCCGGATATCGGAGCGATAAAATACACACTGGAGAGCCAGGTCAGTTATGAAGTGTCGGTGCATTCGGCTGAGCCCTATCCCTCAGATCTCACTGGTTACAGCCTGGTTATCCTTCATCAGCTTCCCAGCATTTCACAATCCGGCAGGCAGATTGTCGATCAGTGCAAGCAAAAGAGGATTCCCCTGCTGATCCTGGTTGGCGCTGAAACAATGCTTCCTCAGCTTAAAATGCTGGGGTTGGGTGTGGAAGTTACGCCACTGGCCGGATTATTTGAAGAGGTTCAGGTTCAGTTCAATGACCAATTCGGGGCTTTTCTCCTTGAAAAAGAGGTTAAAGAGAATATGGGACAATTTCCGCCCCTGAAAGTACCCTTTGCCCGGTTTCAGCTGGAACCGGAATACAATGTGCTGGCATGGCAAAGGGTAAAAAATATTCCCACCAACAAACCTCTAATTGCGGTTAGCAGCAAAAATGGTAACAAAACAGGCATAATTTTTGGAGAGGGCATCTGGCGCTGGAGAATTTACGATCACCTGCGTAGCGGAAATAAACCTGTTTTTGTCGAATGGCTGGACAAGTTGATTCAATACCTTGCCCTTCAGGATAATGAAGACAATTTCATCGTCGATTTCCAACCGGTATACAGGGAAACGGAAAGCATCCGGATGTCAGCAGAAGTGTACAATGAAGCGTATGAACCTGTTAGTGAAGCCGAAGTAAACATGGAAATTACAGATAGTCTGAATCGCCGGTTTTTTTATGCGTTCGACCGGATTAACCAGTTTTACAGGTTAGACCCCGGTAGTTTTCCACCCGGTAAATACCATTTCAGAGCCACCGCAAAAGCAAAGGCAGCGGAGTATGAAGAGACCGGAGATTTTGTGGTGGTTCCCGTAAACCTGGAGCAGATTGATCTGATGGCCAACCACCGGTTGCTTTTTCAGCTTTCCGGAGAAACGGGCGGCAAGTATTATGAATTGAGGGAAGCCACTGCACTGATTGACGACATTAGCACGAGCAGGGAAATCCGCACTACCAATTATTTCCAATCTGCATTGAACGAATTGATCAACCAAAAATGGATTTTCCTTGTACTTCTTCTTTTGTTATCGGCAGAATGGTTTTTAAGAAAATTCTGGGGAATATATTAAAACTCAAAAAATGAACAGAGTTTGGAATTTGCTGATCATTCTGATAATCCTGAGCTTTATATCATCCTGTCGTTCAGTAAGTTTACTGACTGTAGACCTGACTGTTCCCCCAGCGGAAGATTTACCTAAAGAAATCCAGAGTCTAACGCTCATCAACAGGGCGGTGGATCAGCGGTTTACCGACGATCCCAAGGATTCCATTCAATTGCGTTTCTATGAATCGGGATTCAATCTGGATACGATCATTTATGACATCAGCGCATCAGACACCTTACTGAAGGCGTTGGCCAACCTGCTTTATGAATCCGGAAGGTATGACGTGGTGATTCCTGAAAACCGCTTCCCCATGAAAGACCTGGTCAATGCCTACTCTGACACCATGAGCTGGGTTGAAGCAAAAGATCTGACCAAAAGGTTTTCCACGGATGCTGTACTTTCTCTCGATTACTTTAAAACCGAGATAGACGCTGTTTTCGGGAAAATTCCAAATCGTGACTGGACAGTAACCACAAGGGATTATGTATTTCTTGCAGATATGCGAATTGGGTATATTGCCAATTTCAGGCTTTATTATCCTGAAAATGAAGAATTTCGGGTCAGCTATTTTATCGCTGACACCCTGCAATGGCAAACCGATCATGCTGATATTACCGAATTGTTCAAATCGTTTACCAAAGTAAAGGACGGGCTGACAGAAGCCGGAATTTCAGCCGCATTAAATCTGAACAACCGGATTGCTCCCGTATGGAAAAGTTATGAACGGGCCTGGTTTTCTTCCGGAGATGCTGTGCTCAGAGAAACCTCTCCCTCGGTAAAAAGTGGGGATTGGGAAAGCGCAAAGCAAAAATGGGAAGCTTATGCCGGCAGGAATATTTCCAAATCGCTCCGTAGCAAACTGGAGTTTAATATTGCCTTTGCCTGTGAAATGCAAGGTGATTTGAATGAAGCTCTTCGCTGGGGACTGAAATCATACAACACACAGTTCCGGCAAGTCACCTATAATTATCTGAACACCCTGAAGGAAAGGAAAAGCCTCATCGAAAAAAAATGAAATCAAATCTGAAACTCTTTTTTCTGCTCGCGGCAGTGTGGGCCTTCAGCGCCTGCACGGTATACCGGCAAGTTCCCATTGAGGTGCTGCGTACCGAAGAGGTGAAACTTCCATTGAAAGAAAATGCTATTGCTTTCGTATCCAGAAATTTCAAATTCAATAAAGACACCCTGCAAAACTACTACATGCAGGACAGAGCCATTCTGAAAGAATTACGCACAGGGAGACGGGAAACGGACAGTCTGGTTGTGATGTCTTGCCTGCACGCTGTTGCCGCCATGCTTAAAGAAAAAGGGGTTTGCGATCAGCCGGTATTCTATCCCTATGACATTTTCCCGCCGCAGACCGGGGAGCGGATCATCCCCCTTCCAACAGAGCTTGTCAAAAAAATGGCAAAGCCAGCCAAGGCTGATTACCTTCTGGCTCTGGAAACCATTACCTATTTCTTTAGTATTGATAACGGAATGGCAGCTCATGAAGGCTTTCAGCAGGTGGCGCTTGCCGGAGTCTGGAACCTTTACAATGGGGAGACAGGTAAGGTGGTAGATCACAAGACCCTAACCGATACCTTGTACTGGAATCTGGAGGACCGAACTGACAAGACTGTGGTGACACCTCCCCGGTTGGTCGCCCTTCAACAAGCAGCTGCCGTAATGGGAGAGAATTATGCTAAAAGGTACTATTCCGATTGGGAAAAAGTGGAACGAATGCTGATCATACCTCCGCTGGAGGATTTCCGTCAGGCAGCAGCCCTGGCTGAACAGCAGGAATGGGATAAAGCGGCTGAGATTTGGCGTAAATACATTGCTCAGAAATACGGGAAACTGGCCATCAGCGCCTGTTACAACCTGGCACTTTCTGCTGAAATCAGCGATGACCTGCCTGGCGCCGCCACATGGATTGACAAGGCAGTAAAACTGGCAAGTCCCTTTATAGGTTCTGATGAGCTGGAATATGCCCTTAATTATCTGAAAATTATCTCCACCAGAATCGCAGGAATTGAAAATATTTCCGGCACATCCAAACCAGAATAATTTCCGGCTTTTATGGGTTCTTAAAGATCACTTCCGGCTTAATCATTGCCCTCCAAATCAGTCCGATACCTGCCAGAACAAATGGTACACTCAGCCATTGACCCATATTCAGGCGCATACCAGCTTCAAATGCTTCCTGGTCTTCCTTGATGAATTCTATGAAGAACCGGGGAGTAAAAATCAAAATGAAAAAGATCCCCAACAGCATCCCTGGCCGGTTTTTCGCCGAAGTTTTCAGATAGAAATACATCAGCACTCCAAAGGCCAGCAAATAAAACAATGCTTCGTAAATCTGCGTCGGGTGTTTGGCAATGGTCTCAGCATTCCGTTCAAAAATAAAACCCCAGGGAAGTGAAGTTTGGATGCCATAAATTTCGGAATTCATCAGGTTTCCTGTGCGGATGAAGGCAGCAACAAGGGCTGTAGGTACCACAATCCGGTCAAGTGACCAGAGCATCGTCCTTTTGGTTACCAACCGGGAATGAATCCATAAGGCAAGCAGAATGCCAATAGCGCCACCATGACTGGCCAGTCCACCTTTCCAGGTCATGAAGATTTCCAGCGGATGCCGGGAATAGTGCTCCCAGCCGTAAAAAATGACATGTCCCAGCCGGGCACCCACCACTGTGGCAATGATGATGTAAAAAAACAAGCTGTCTATCCAGCGCTGCGAAACATTTTCCGAACGGAGCATTTTCTCGCCGATATAGTAACCGATCAGGAAGCCGGAAGCAAAAAGCAACCCATACCAACGTACCGCAAAACTGCCGATCCTGAAAATCTCCGGATCAGCATTCCAATGAATGAAGTTTAATATAGAAAGCATTGCGTAATATTAATTGCAAATTCAAATACAGAATACCGATTCATTTTTTAAGTTTCACAGAGCTCCACAGTGTACGACACAGAGTTACACGGTGGATTAATTCCGATTACCGATTACTGATTACCGATTACCAATTGTTAAACCTGCCCCGCCCCATGGCACTGTTTGAATTTCTTTCCGCTGCCACACGGACAGGGATCGTTTCTCCCTACCCTTTTTTCCACTCTGACCGGCTCAGGCCGGCTGCGTTCCTGGGTCTGGGTTTGCGCCCCTTCCATTGGATTGGAAGAAACGGGTGATTCGTTTTTTTGCGTCCGGTATCGGCTCATGTCTGTTCTGCGCTCCGGTGCGGCTTCCCTTACCTGGTCAGGATTCTGGATCGGAATATGGCCTTTCATGAGGGTGGACACAATATCTTTGTTCACTTTACTGACCATTTCCTTGAAGAGGTTGAAGGATTCGAATTTATAGATCAGTAAGGGGTCCTTTTGCTCGTAGGTGGCATTTTGCACCGACTGCTTCAGGTCGTCCATTTCGCGGAGCTGTTCCTTCCAGGCTTCATCGAAAGTATTCAGAATAATTTGTTTCTGATAGGATTTTACCAGTTCTCGTCCTTTGTTGAGGTATGCTTTTTCCAGGTTGCAGACAATCTGGTACAATCTGCGGCCATCGGTGATGGGCACCACAATGTTCTGATAGATGTGCGATTTTTTCTCATACACATCCTTAATGACCGGGAAGGCTTGTTTGGATATGTTCTGAACCTTTCGGTTATAGGTCTCAATCATCACCTGGTAAATCCGGTCGGTAAGCTCTCCCGCATTCATTCTCTTCAACTCTTCGGCGGTGACCGGCGATTCGATGGAGAGCAGGCGCATCAGTTCCAGGTTGAAATCTTCAAATTCCTCACTCCCCTGGTATTCCTGGACCAGGTTTTCGACCGAGTCGTACATCATGTTGAGGATATCGACTTCCAGTCTTTCCCCGTAAAGGGCATGGCGTCTCTTTTTGTAAACCACCTCACGTTGGGAGTTCATCACATCGTCATATTCCAGCAATCTTTTGCGGATACCAAAGTTGTTTTCCTCAACCTTTTTCTGGGCCCGTTCAATTGATTTGGAGATCATGGAATGCTGGATGACTTCACCATCCTTATGACCGAGCCTGTCCATGATGCCGGCAATCCGGTCGGATCCGAAGAGGCGCATCAGGTCATCTTCCAGAGAGACAAAAAACTGGGAGGAACCGGGGTCTCCCTGGCGGCCGGCACGTCCCCTCAGCTGACGGTCAACCCGTCGTGATTCATGCCTTTCCGTACCGAAAATCGCCAGACCGCCTGCAGTCTTCACTTCAGGCGCAAGCTTTATGTCGGTACCCCTACCGGCCATGTTGGTGGCAATGGTGATCATTCCCGTCCGACCGGCTTCGGCTACAATTTCTGCTTCCCGCGCATGCTGTTTGGCATTCAGTACATTGTGGTGCAAGCCCTTCATTTTGAGCATACGGCTGAGTAATTCAGAAATTTCGACCGATGTGGTACCTACCAACACCGGCCTTCCTGCCTTGTACAGGTTTTCAACCTCCTGAATCACAGCATTGTATTTTTCCCTTTTGGTTTTGTAAACCAGGTCTTCTTCATCTTTGCGGATGACTTTTTTATTGGTCGGAATAACAACGACTTCCAGTTTATAAATATTCCAGAACTCCCCGGCTTCCGTCTCCGCAGTCCCTGTCATACCAGCCAATTTATGGTACATACGGAAGTAATTCTGAAGGGTAATCGTGGCAAAAGTCTGTGTAGCTGCCTCCACCTTAACCCTTTCCTTGGCTTCAATAGCCTGGTGCAATCCGTCGGAATAGCGGCGGCCTTCCAGGATACGACCAGTTTGCTCATCCACAATTTTCACCTTGTTGTCGAGTACGACATATTCCACGTCTTTTTCAAACATGGTATAGGCTTTCAGCAACTGGTTAATGGTGTGTACCCGTTCCGATTTTACAGCATAATCCTGCAGCAGAATATCTTTTTTCTCGATCCGTTCGTCAGGCGACAATTTGGCATGTTCCAGCTCAGCGATTTCCGCGCCCATATCCGGCAGGATGAAGAAGGAAGGATCTTCGAAACCTGCAGAAATAAGGTCAATGCCCTTGTCGGTCAGCTCAACGGAGTTTTGCTTCTCTTCGATCACAAAATAGAGCGGATCAGTGACAATGTGCATGTTTTTGTTGTTGTCCTGCATGTAAAAGTTCTCAGTTTTATGCAGCATCTGTTTCATCCCTTCCTCGCTCAGAAATTTGATCAGCGCCTTATTTTTTGGCAATCCCTTGTGAGCCCGTAACAGGAGCAAGCCACCCTCTTTTTTCTCATCTTCCGTAGCATTTTCCCTGGTAAGCAAGCGTTTAGCATCTGAAAAAAGATTCATTACCAACTGCTGTTGCGCCCTGAAGAGTTTTTCCACGTATTGTTTCAGTTCTTCAAACTGTTGGTTTTCGCCTTTAGGCACCGGGCCGGAAATGATCAACGGAGTCCTTGCATCATCAATCAACACGGAATCAACCTCATCCACGATGGCATAGTGGTGCTTTCGCTGTACCAGGTCCTGCGGATGAATGGCCATGTTATCGCGGAGATAATCAAACCCGAATTCATTGTTGGTACCAAAGGTGATGTCGGCATTATAGGCTTTCCGGCGGGCTTCGGAATTGGGCTGATGTTTGTCGATACAATCCACGCTAAGCCCGTGGAATTCAAAAATGGGGCCCATCCATTCTGAGTCCCTCTTCGACAGGTAATCGTTTACTGTAACAATGTGCACACCGCGACCAGCCAGGGCATTCAGAAAAACCGGAAGGGTTGCGACCAGCGTTTTACCTTCCCCTGTGGCCATTTCAGAGATTTTCCCCTGGTGGAGGACAATACCGCCAATTAACTGGACATCGTAATGCACCATATCCCAGGTAATCTCATTTCCACCGGCGATCCAGTGGTTGTTCCAGATGGCGTAGTCATTGTCTATAACAATACTGCTCCTGGTGGCGGCCAGGTCACGGTCATAATCCAGGGCGGTCACTACTACCTGTTCCGAATCGTAAAACCGCTTGGCAGTTTCTTTAACAATGGCAAAGGCAACTGGCAGAATTTCATTCAGCGTCTCTTCAAGTTTGTGGATGATTGCATCTTCCAGTTTGTCAATCCGTTCGTAAATTTTTTCACTCTCCTGGATATCAATCTCTTCTACCTTTATTTTGAGAGAAGCTATTTCATCTTCCTCCGCTTTGGTCCTTTCCTTGATAATCTCTTTTAACCGGAAAGTCTCCTTTCTTAACTCATCATTGGTTAAACCGGTAATTCTTGCATATTCTTTTTTAATGTCATCAAGCAAAGGCAAAATCTCTTTAATGTCTTTGTCTGACTTATTCCCCAGAAACATTCCGAGGATCTTATTCACAAACGCCATATTTACTAAATTAGATACTACTGATAAACACTGCAAATGTAGTCAAAAAAAAAGCCTGATGCCAAAAGGCAACAGGCTTGTTTCTTATTTTCTCCTGTATTATTCTCCCGGAATAATAGCCTCAGTCGGACATACTGCTGCGCAGGACCCACAATCTGTGCAAAGTTCAGGATCAATTACATAAATATCACCTTCAGCAATCGCATCTACCGGACATTCGTCAATGCAGGTTCCGCATGCAATACATTCTTCAGTAATTTTGTAAGCCATAGCTCTATTAATTTGTTTTACATATGTGGATGCAAAATTAATAAGTTTGTGAATTGAAATACTTAAAACGATTCTAAATTATTTGATATAAAACTTCACAATCCAGGCCAGGAAGCAGCTTTGATAAGGTTTTTATTTTACTTTTACAGCCGT